>CATLGN010000065.1 GCA_949935685.1 uncultured Lachnospiraceae bacterium
CCGCATTTCTCGTCTCCGGCACCAAATAGGTATATCTGCCATACCGGAATACCTGCGGATAAGAGAGATGAAACGGTTCTTCCAGCACCGGCAGCGCCTTCTCCGGCGCATCGTCCAGATTGCGGCACCACAGTGTCCCTTTCATATCCGTGAGATTCTGCCGCTCATAAAACAGCCATGTCTTCCCCTGATGGGTATACAGAAACGGATCCGCCTGCGTCACATACTTCCTGCCCGACAAAAGGCGAAACCCGGCCGTTCCGTCGTGATGCAGCAGACTTTGCTCCCCACTGCGCTTCCGGTACGCAATCACCCAGTATTCACAGGTTTTCATTCTCTGAAACCGTTCTTCGAATCCGCTCATGCCAGCTCCTCATATATCTTCACCATCTGTCTGATGTCGAACCCTTTTTCCGCAAATAAGCGATAATCCGGCGCCCTGCGCTCTGCCGCCGCCAATTCCCGGATCCGCTCCGCCCACGCGCATGCCGGCGCGTCCAGCGGCATCTTGTGCACGCCTTCCGTCACCGCCGCGTCGTCCGTAATGACATCGGACACAAGGCATGGCAGTCCGCTGCACTGTGCCTCCACCATGGCAATCGGAAGTCCCTCGTACAGAGAGGGGAATAAAAAGACATCCATTGCCTGCAGCAGCGCCGCCGTATCCGTCCGCACGCCGGTGAGAATAACCTGCTGTGTCAGGCCGAGCGCCTCCCGTTTTTCTTCGATCTGTGCGCGCATAGCGCCGTCCCCGACAAACACCATTCTGGCATGCGGGCAAATCGTTACGAGCTCAGCCATAATATCCAGCATAAACAAATGATTTTTCACCGGCAGCAGATTGCCGATATGGCCGATGACAAGCGCATCTTCCAGACCCTCCTGCCGGCGCGTCCGTCTTCTCGTCTTTTCATCGTAAGCAAATTGCTCCAGACGGATTGCATTCATAACGACTTCATATGGCTTGTCCCCGTACAGCCATGCCCCGGCCCGGTCCGAACAGGCAAAGCGCCTTGTACAAAGCGCGTTCAGCATCGGCTGGAACAGCAGATGCATCCGCACATTCGGCGTACTCGTCGAATGCGAATGCGCAATCCGCACCTTTGCCCCGCCCAGCCACGCCGCCAGCAAGTCCAGCGCCACGGTGGAAATATCCGTATGACGGAATACGATACGATACCGGCCTTTTTTCACAACCCGGCGGATCTCCGCAAAATTCCTGACAGGACTGACCGATTTCCTCGTCACATAAAACAGCCTGCCGCCCAGTTCTTTGATTTCTTCATCAAAGCTGACATCCCGGTGTTCATGGACAATGAAATCAAACTGCACCTTACTGCGGTCGATATTCCTGTATACGTTCATAATAAAATTCCCGATGCCGCTCGGGGACATGGAACCGACGATATGAAGCATCCGTGTCATACATTATTTCTCCGATAAGTTTTCTTTATACCAGTCGATGGCCAGCGCGATTCCCTGCGCAAAATCATAGGACGGCGCATAGCCTAACAGTTTTTTCGCCTTGGAAATATCCGCATTGGAATGTTTGATGTCTCCGGCCCGGTCCGGCCCGAAATTCGGCTCCACCTCTTTGCCGAGAGCCTTGCACAGATCATAGTAAATATCGATCAGATATTCCCGGCCGCCGTAGGCGATATTAAAAGCTTCCCCGGCCGCTTCGGACGGCGCCAGCGCCGCTTTTAAGTTGGCCTCAATCACATTGTCGATATACGTAAAGTCCCGCGACTGCTTCCCGTCACCGTTGATGGTAGGCGTCTCACCGTGCAGAAGCTGCCGGATAAAACGGGGAATGACCGCCGCATACGCGCCGTCCGGGTCCTGCCGCCTGCCAAACACATTAAAATAGCGCATTCCGTACGTGTCCAGTCCATATAGCTTTTTATAGAGTTTTCCGTATTCCTCGCCAACCCGTTTGGTCAATGCATAGGGAGAAAGCAGATTGCCTTCCTCCCCCTCCACCTTCGGCAGTACAGGATGATCGCCATATACGGAGGAACTGGAGGCATAGACAAACTTTTTCACACCCTGCCGCCTTGCCGCTTCCATCATATTGAGCGTTCCCCGGATATTGATTTCTTCGTACAGCAACGGCATCTCAATGCTCCGCGGCACGCTCCCCCAGGCCGCCTGATGCAGTACATAATCCACGCCCTCGCAGGCCGCCATACACGTATCCAAATCACGGACATCGCCTTTGATAAACGTATAATTATCCCTGTCGGCCACAAAGTCAATATTTTCCTGTTTCCCCGTAGAGAGATTGTCCAGACACCGTACCGTATATCCCATTTCGGTCAACGCATCGCACAGATTGGAGCCGATAAAACCGGCTCCCCCCGTTATCAGAAATTTACTGTTTTCCGGGAATCGAAGTTCTCTGTAATTCATTGTTGTTCGTCCTTTCGTTCTGTATGGTTTCAAAGCCGGAAGCCGTATTACCGCCTGCTGCGCGACTGGTACAGTTCCCGCAGGCACATCAGTCCGGCGATATAAAAGAGGGATGTGTAGTAGATCATATAGCGGGAAAGGCACATAATCATCAGCGCCGTGGCAAAGGCATTGGCACAGATGATCAAAAGGGCAAAGAGCATCAACAGCGCCGCTTTGCTCCGTCTGTCCTTTTTCCACAAATACAACATCAATGCGATAGCAAGCACATACATAACCGCCGCATAAATTCCCATCAGAAAGCCGCTCGCCGCTATGGAGCGGGTGAGGCCGCTGACCGCGGTTGCCAGGTAATTGGAAACAAAATCGCCTGCCAGACGGGGAAAGAGCTCCTGGTCCATCTGCGCCGCCATATCAGTCACTTGCCGAAGCTGTTCTCCCTCCGGAACGCCCTCACGTTCCATATAGCCAAACAGGCACGGCTGTTGTATTGTAAACCCAATCATATCATAATATTCCTCATAATGATATGCCCGATTCAAAATCCCCTGCGGTGCAAACGCCCGTGTCATGCCTTCCGCATCCATCTGTGTGTGCATCTCCAGAAACAGACCGCGCTGCACCGCATCCGACAGCGCCTCTGCGTCCGCCGTATCGGAAAGATACAGCAGCGTCGTCAGTATATTATAGCTGCCGGTAGCCGTTCCCGTATAGCCCTGATGCGCAATGCCGTTATAAATCCGGTTGATCAGTCCCCGGCCGCCCACAAAGACCACAACAGCCAGTCCCAGAATGCAGAATCCTTTCCACCTGCGATACCGCAGCAGTTCGAATCCGATCACCGCGCACCAGACCGCAAAGGCAACCAGCATCTGATTCCGCGTCAGCGCCAGCAGCAAAGCCCACAGAAAGGCGGTTCCGTAATGTCTTCCCTTTTGTTCCCATTCCGCATACAGCCCCCGTATCATACGGCCCGCAAAAATGGCGGACATCGGAAACGCCAGCCCTTCCGTCAGTACTGCCTTATTCAGCACCATATGGGAAGCCGAAGCCAGCGGCGTCAGCACATATGGAATCAGCGTACACAGCCCGGTCAGGACCGTCATTGCCGTTTGCAGGTGAAACGTCCGCCGCACCGACTGTGTCAGATCATAACAGGCAAACGCCGCAAATAAGCTCTGCACCAGCGTCGATACATGCAGCGCCGGCCACCGGTTAATCAATTCTATGGCCTTCTCACTGTCCAACTGACCCGAACTGGCCAGCCAGACAATCGTATCCTCTTCCCGAAAGATAAACCGAAAAAAAGCAAGAAAAATCGGGTATAATGGCTCTCTTCCATTCTGAAGCGAAATATAGGAACCGGAATCCGGATAAATCCCGATCGGTGCAAAATACCAGAGAATCCCGAAAAATGACAAAAAGGCGCCAAGCAGCCACCACTGCTTCGCCCCTTCCCGTCCGCTTATTTTCGATGGCTTACGCCACAATCGTTTCATCGTTCCAGCCATTTGATAACCTGAAAGCCTTCCGCATAGGATACCCCATTCTGCCGACCGTTGTTTTCCGCATCATTTTTAAAATATGCAATTTTGTCCTCTTTTACTCTCCCGGAAACAGATTGATATTTGCGCATGGCAGCTTCTTTTTGTTCCCATACATCCGAAATGTCCACGAAAAAGTTGGGCGTAAACGGCGTCTCCGACTGATACCAGGTACACCGATAGCCCAGAATCCCCGGCACATGCCGGCCCGCATGGATCGCCGCCCTTGCCAGCGACCTGTGATCATGCTGTATGTCCCCCGGAAAATGTGTGTACATCACGTCAAATTTTTCCTTTTCCATCATATGAATCAATTTGGCATTCAGACTGTCGTCAAATTCCAAATGCAGTGTCTCAAATCCCCCGCAGATCAGCCGGCCGCCGATAATGCCCGCCGCTTCCTGCGCGTCCCGGAACACGGCATCATCTTTTCTGACCTCAATCCGTTCCGAATTTAAAACCCCGGAGGTGGCTGCCACAAAAAGCGTAATCTGATCCCCTTTTTGTTTATGCTTCAGAAGCGCTCCTCCGCAGCCGATTTCGATGTTGTTAAAATGTGATCCAACCGCCAGTACCTTCATAACATCAGCCTCCTTCTCCTATTTATTTAATTCTTATATAGTAGTATACCATTTTTATCCATAAATGGAAACAGAAAAGTCGTGAGAGGATCATGGCGTTCCGACAGAGGCGGACATCCCGTCGATGCACCGGGCTGCGGGCATAAACGGTTCTAAGCGTTGCGGCAGCAGATACAGGCAGGCGTGCAATCGGCCTCTATGCGCCATCCGGGCGCAGATCGGCCTTTTCCGGACATCCGTGTCCGGAAATTGCGGGCTGTGGCGCACCGCCAAGAACCGCTAATACCCTCCGCACGGCGCACCGACGGGATGTCCGCCTCTGTCGGAAGCATATTGCACTGCAGTGCTTTTCCGTTTTTGTCCATCTCAGTTCATGAAACCTTCACAATCCGTTCATTCATGCGTTTGTCGTGGCCGGGATTGGAGTATTACTTTTCGGCTGGGACGGATATATCCGCATTGCAGACTTCCCTGATTTCTGCCCGCCATATGCTCTTGGTCAAAAAAACAGATCCCTTATGCTTGCAAAAGCAGAAAACACCTTACGAATTCCAAAACATTACCGGCAAAGCCGAGATAAAAAATTTTCAAACCGTAACGCTCCGGGAATCCGGTCAGACACCCCGTTTTCCGGGCCTACGGAGGGCGTTAGCGGTTCTTTGCGGTTTGTCAGTCCCTGCAATTTCCGTGCATGGATGCACGGAAAAGGCCGACCTGCGCCCGGACGGCGCATAGAGGCCGGTTGCGCGCCGGCCATAGCGAATACTCAAACCGCTTAGAACCGCTTATGCACGCAGTCCGGCACCGCAAACGGGGCGCCTGTCCGGATTCCCGGCCGCATCACTTTGATACAATTTTTACAGCCTCCAGTACAAATACCCCGCCGCTTCATAATCTTTTCTGTCCAGCACACCCTTAATATCGATCAGCACTTTCCTGCGTCCGCCGTACAGCCTGTCTATCTGCGCCATCGTAAGCGCTTCGTATTCCGTATGGGAAACCGCCAGAACGACCGCATCCATATCCCGGATCGCAGATTCCTCCACAAAGGTAACGCCATATTCCCGCTCCGCTTCCGCGCGGTCGGCCACCGGATCGGTGATCAACGGCTGAATGCCATATTCCTGCAGTTCGTGCACAATATCGATCACCTTGGTATTTCTCGTATCCGGGCAATTTTCCTTAAAGGTAAAACCGAGGATAGCCACCTTTGCTCCCTTTACCGGAATATTGGCGCGGATGAGATTTTTGACAAGGCTTTCCGCCACATATTTTCCCATATCGTCGTTAATCCGCCGTCCCGAGAGAATAATCTGGGAATGATAGCCGAGCTGTTCCGCCTTATAGGTCAGATAATACGGGTCTACGCCGATGCAGTGACCGCCCACCAGCCCGGGGAAAAATTTCAGGAAGTTCCATTTCGTTCCCGCCGCCTCCAACACGGCTCTCGTATCGATTCCCATCTTATTGAAAATAATCGAAAGTTCGTTCATAAACGCGATGTTAATATCCCTCTGGCTGTTCTCGATCACCTTTGCCGCCTCGGCAACTTTGATGGACTCCGCTCTGTGCACACCGGCGGTAACAACCAGCTCATACACCTTCGCCACCTCTTCCAGCGTCTCCGCATCCATCCCCGACACAATTTTGGTGATCGTCTCCAGTCTGTGCACCTTATCGCCGGGGTTGATACGCTCCGGGGAATACCCGATCTTAAAGTCCACGCCGCAGGTAAGCCCAGACTCCCGTTCCAGAATCGGCACGCAGATGTCTTCTGTCACACCCGGATATACGGTGGATTCAAAGACAACGATCGAACCCCTTGTCAGATTACGCCCCAGAACACGGCTGGCTCCCTCCACCGGCGTCAGATCCGGCGTATGGTCGGGATTGACCGGCGTGGGCACCGCCACGATATGGAACTTTGCTTCCTTCAGTCTGCTCTCATCGCATGTAAAATCCACGCTGCACGCCGCGATCGCCGCATCCCCGACTTCCCGCGTCGGATCGACGCCGCTCCGATACTGCGCGATCTTATGCTCATTCAGGTCAAATCCGATCACATCGATCTTTCGGGAAAACGCGACCGCAATCGGCATCCCCACATACCCCAGACCTACCAGCGACAGTTTTTCCTCTTTGTTTACCAGTTTTTCATATAAACCCGTTTCCATCATTTCCGTTTGCCTCCGTTTGTATTTTTTATCACCGACCCAACCGCGTCCAGATAACGCCGAACGACGATGTTCCTGTCAAACCGTTCTTCCATATAGGCTCGTCCCGCCTCGCCCATCCTTTTTCGCTCCCCGGGCGGAAGGCTTAAAAACAATTCGATCTTTTCGATCAAATCCCCGCTGTCCCGCTCCCGGACAAGAAAACCGCTCTCTCCGTCCCGCACCGTCTCCCGGCAGCCCGGCCGGTCGGTCGTAATCACGGCCCGGCCGCACGCCGCACCTTCCAGACAGACATTGGACATTCCCTCCGGGTACCAGGACGGATGTACGATACACTGGCTCCGGCGGATATAGGGAATCACATCCTCCACACTGCCCGCAAATTCGATCACGCCGTCCCGCTGCAGCCGTTCGAAACGCTCCCGCCCGGTATAATCGTCTTCCAGAAATCCCAGTATGCGAAACACCGTCTGTGGATGCCTTCTGCGAACCGTCTCCGCGGCGTCCAGATATTCTTCGATGCCTTTTTCCTTCATGATACGGGAGATAAACAAAAATCCCACCGTATCGCCCGCCGGGAAGTCCTGACGGGTAAAATGCCGCAGATTGACACCGGACCCCGGCAGCATCCTGTGCCTGCCCGGCGCAATCCCCATACCGGCAAATATTTTTTCATTGGCTTCATTCTGAAAAAACACGACGTCCGCCCGTTTCATGGCCGCCCGGTACAACCGCCTTGTCAACTGCTGCAACAGGCCGTTTCCCTCCACCGCCGTACCCAGTCCCGTAACGGTCGGCATATACGGAATCCGCCTTCTGCCGCATAAAAATCCCATATAAATATTCGGCTTGATCGTATATGTCAGCACCACATCGGGCTTTACACTGTCCAGTATCCGGCCATAGCGCCGAAGCAGGGAAAATTCCTGCAGCGGATTGGTACCCCGCCGGTTCAGCGCCGTATTGTGAAAACGGCATCCCATCGCCTGCAGCCGTTTTACATACGCCCCGTCCGGCACCGCGATATGCACCGCATATCCCGCTCCTGTCAGCGCTTCCAGCAGTTCTTTCCGAAAATTATACAGGCCTTCGTCAAAATTAATCGCAATC
>CATLGN010000066.1 GCA_949935685.1 uncultured Lachnospiraceae bacterium
CGGGCCGCCTCTTCATCGATATGCGTCAGGTCCTCCATAAATTTCCGGTGAAGCGCCAAATGCTCCTCCAGTTTGGGATAGGAGGCCTTTTTCATATAGGTCTCTTCCTCGGTAAAATGAGACAGCGTATACTCACGGATGCCTTTCAGTATATCTTTTAATTCGTCGAATTTGTACAGCATATTCTGATCTTTTAATAAAGTCTGCGCCTGATTTGTCAGGATAAAAAGCTGCTTGTGCTGTTCGTCCAAAACGGCGATACCGGTCAGATATTCAGAACTTATCGTATACATAAAACGCTTCCTTTCTTCTTATGAGATAGTTTGCATTATTTTACCATTTTCAGTGCGGGTATGCAATGATAAAATCTTAAGCTGTTTCCCCTCGTCTCTGTATTTTTCCGCATTCTTCCGATTATGCCTCGCTTCTTCCGGCGTGACCCTGCGCACCGCCCTGGCCGGGCTTCCGAGCATCAGCGTATCATCCGGCACGATCGTATTCTGTGTGATCAGCGCACCCGCCCCAATGATACAGTTTTTACCGATCTCCGCGCCGTTCAGTATGATTGCACCCATACCCACCAGCGTATTGTCTCCGATTGTACAGCCATGAATCACGGCCCCATGCCCGATCGTAACGCCATTTCCGATTGTTACCGGAAAGCCCTCGTCCACATGCACGACGCAGTTATCCTGAATATTCGTCATCTCCCCGATTCGAATCCCTTCCCGGTCTCCCCGGATTGTTGCATGATAAAAAATACTGCTTTCTTTGCCGATTTGTACGTCTCCCAGGCACACAGCGCCCTCCGCAATAAAAACGTCTTCCCGCATATATTTTACATCCTTTTCAAAAATTTTATTTTTTTTGCAATTTTCTTTTGACATCAGCCGCATTTTATTGTATCATATATTTCGGTAACGGGAACAAAAATCTTGTTTTCGGCTCCAATCGGGGTGTGGCTCAGCTTGGTAGAGCGCTACGTTCGGGACGTAGAGGCCGCGTGTTCGAATCACGTCACCCCGATTTTTTTATGCCCTTTTCTCCCTCCGTGCTATTCCATTCGGAAATGAAGCAATTCTCCAATCCGTCGTTCCACCGTTTCATATACGAATATATCCGGTTTTTCCTCCTCTGCCAATTCATGCGAATAACTGCTGTAATGCACCATACAGCTCTTGTTAAACCGGGAAGCCACAAAGTCATCCATGGCATCCGCAAAGGAATCCCGCAGCATAAACAGTTTCCGCTCATCGGCCCCCTCACAGTGATACACATATGCGCCGGTCAGATCATGTCGGTCCGTCACCAGATGATGGGTATCATAACCGCTGATCACATAATCGGAATCGCTGTTGAGCTGCCTTCGCAGATGAATCATATCGGCCAGATCACAGATCGTCGGCTCCGTTTCCGTGACGTCAAGCGTCTCCAGCGCCGGCATCGCCACGCCAAGCTCCTCCGCCAGCGCCATGCTTCCCACATATGCCCCGATATAATTCCAGTGTGTATCCAGACGATAATAAAGCTGCCAGGGATATTGCTCCTTGGCCCGCAGCAGCGCCTCGTACGGATAAACGACACGTATGTCAGTATTTTCCTGCAGATAATCCACGAGCTGTTTCGTTCGATAACACGCCGCCGGTTCCCCGTAATAATCCGGCATCTGTTCCGCATATATACGCTCTTTATTCGGCGCGATAAACAACACAAACTCGGTCCCCCGCTCATCCAGAAGCGACGCCGTATGTGACAGATTATCGGCAATCCGTTCCAGTTCTTCCTGTGTAAACAGGCGCATCCCTTTATAAGCTTCCATGGGATTATCGTCTGCATAACTGTTATAAAACAGCCAGCCTTCTTTTCCTTTGATTACATTGCTGTTTGACGACGCCCGGAACACATAATATTCCACCGCGCTGTTGAGACTAATCAACTGATTCCGCCAGGGTAGACGGTCATTGTAATACGCCTCATACTGCGCCGGAAACGTCTCGATCTGTGCCGGCGAAAAGACCGGTTTTTCCGCCGGCATCCGATTTTCATAGTTCTCATAATCTATATTTTTGCCCCATATAGCCCAGAACAGGGGGGCGCCGCAGAGCATCAGGAAAAATGCGGCAATCCATATCGCTTCGTTTCTGTTCTCTCTCATCATCATACCTCTGTCAGAATCGGAAATAAATAAAAGGATTATACGTATTGGCAGCCAGCGCTGTGATACAGAAAAACAGCAACAGCATACAATACATCATTTCCGCTATGGAAAACTTCCATTTCGCACACAGTTTTGTGCCGCATACCGCCCTCTGTATCACCCCCATGCCGGCTATTGCCACAACCAGCACAAACATGGTATGTCCGGTTACAAATTCCGGTACGCGGTAATGGGAAGCCGTATACCGCCAGGGAAGCAGTATCCGTTTTCCAAACGCCAGTATCTGCCGCATACTCTCAATGCGAAACAATATCCATCCGCAATGAACCGCCAAAAATGTATAAAAAAAGCCGGTTACTTTATGCTTTTCGAGCAGTTTCCCCAGCCCAAGCCGCTCCGCAACAGAAAATGCGCCATGGTACAATCCCCAGAAAACAAAATTATAACTGGCTCCGTGCCAGATGCCGGTCAGCAAAAATACAATGCCCAGATTCACATAAGTCCGCACACGCCCCTTCCGATTTCCACCCAACGGTATATAAACATATTCCCGGAACCATGTACTCAACGATATATGCCAGCGCTGCCAGAACTCGCGTACTGACCGGCTCAGGTAAGGATAATCAAAATTTTCACGGAAGTCAAATCCGAACATTTTTCCCAGGCCTATGGCCATATCCGAATAGCCGGAAAAATCATAGTAAATCTGAAACGTATAGAGCAGCGCCGCCATCCAGGCAAGTCCGCCTGTGATCTCCGCCATATCCAGAGCATAAATGGCATCCGCACTCTGCGCCAGCACATTGGAAATCAGCACCTTTTTCGCCAGTCCATAGATAAAACGGCGGATGCCTTCCATTACGTTCCTGCATGTAATCTGCCGGCTCGCAATCTGCGCATTGACATCCCGGTACTTTACAATGGGGCCGGCAATCAACTGCGGAAAAAACGAGATATAGAGCGCCAGTGAAAGCAGATTTTTCTGAACTTCACATTCGCCCCGGTATACGTCAATCACATAGGATAACGCCTGAAACGTAAAAAAAGAAATGCCGATGGGTAACGCAATTTCCGGCACGCGCAATCCCCCGCCCCGCAGCACATGATTGACAGAACGGATAAACAGCCCCAGATATTTAAAATATCCGAGCAGCAGCAAATTCAGTACAACGCCCGTCCACAAAACGCCTCTTTTTTTCAGATGCAGCCGCTCCGCATAATGCAAAAGCATCCCACATCCCCAGTTGATCAAAATCGAAACCAGCATCAACAATACATATTTCGGCTCGCCCCACGCATAAAAAAAGAGACTGGCAAGCAGCAAAAACAAATTCTGTCCGCGCGTTTTCAACAGTAGATTGAGCAGAAAAACCAGCGGCAAAAAAAGCCATAAAAAAAACATGGAACTGAAAAGCATCCTGATCCCCCGTAAACTTGTTTTCAAAGATATTATATTTTTTATACAGTATACCACATCCTGATTTTCTTTGTATCGGCTATTTAAAAATTTGTATCCATATAACTATATGGAACAAAAAAGATACTCCCGGTTGCTGATTCTGCAAACACATCATCGAGAATATCTTCTTTGGATTAACGTCTTTTATTCTGTTTTACGAAAATCGCAGTGTGATCTCCTTCTCCAGCTCTACAATCTCCGAATCACCGGGGATAAAACTCTTAAGCTGCTGTAATACCTGAAATGCCTCCGCAGCCATCCCCTGACTGAGAAGCTGACGAATTTTTCCTTTGATTTGTTCCGCCAGCGCACGCATTTCCGCCGATACTTCCGGCGCCTCCTCCAGCTTTGCCTTCTCCTGCGCCGCATACAATGCGGTATAGGCTTTTACCGCTCCCTCGAAATCTTTGAATGTACCGGCAGCCCCTTTCAGGCACTCTCCGATCTCCTGCCTGTTCCCGCCTGCCTGTGCTTCCAGCAGACGCCGGAACCATACCGCCGCACGGCATCCGGGCGGCAGCAATTCCATTTCGCCCGTAAATGCGGATTCCTTAAAATAACGGCCATAGAATCCAAGACACTTCTCCGAAAATGTTCTCAGACATGCCTGCAGCGCAAGGAAGTCCTCCTTGCTGTAGTCATACACGACCGCGGCCTCCGCGGCTTTCATAAAGAAATAATCATAGCGCGCCATCAGTCGTTCGCTGATTCCTTCCGGACGCATGGTGCGCTCCACCGCCCCGGCCCGTTTCCGTATCCTCTCGTACGGGCTGTTGGAAAAGAACGAATCCACGCCAAGCTCCCACTGATCAAACGGGATTTTCTCAAACAGCGCCCCCAGGTTCACCTGGTTGCGTTCGGCAATGTCAAACACAATATCATCCAACTGGAAAATATCCGTCACATAATGGAACATTTTGCCGTACCATTCATCCAGTTTTTCGGTCTGTCCGGTATGGTCTCCATACAGGATTCGCAGATACCATACATAATGGTTCTGGGCCTCCACCTGGGAAAAAATCCGTGCCAGCGCATAGAATCGCTCGCGGTCCGCTTCGTTCTTTTCCCCTTTTCGTTCCCATTCCAGAAGCTTATCCCACAGCTCGTTCAGCCCTTCCCGGTTTGCCATCGTCTGTGCCATAATGACAAACGTATCCTCATACGGCAGTCGTGACATGGCGTCAACCACTTCACCGACAAATCCCCGTACAAGCATCAACACGCCATCCCATCCGAAGTCCCAAAAATGATCCTTTAACTGCTGCGTATCATTCTGATATAAACCCGCTAAAATGGTATAGCAGAGTGTACTGTTTAAACCGGACGGCTCGAACGCATTCAACACAAAGAATGTTTCCTGAAGCTGCCGTTCCTCCTCCTGATCCACAAGAAGCTTATAATATTCCAGATATTTTTCGCCGCACTCCACTGCCCGGGCATAGTCACCCTTCTTAAAATAAATCTCCGTACCCAGATTGTTCAGGCGCATCCGGCACATCTGATTATTGCGCTTGTCCGACATCGCCTTTTCCAGATCGATTTCCGCCTGTTCGTTATACGCGGCAAGCAGGTCCGCCTCAATCATCCCGCAGTAAAAGGCGCCCCGGTCACGGTTGATTTCCACCGTATTTTTAAAGCGGAAATGCTCCAGACCATTGCGGCAAAGCTCCTGCATCTGATGGTACTCCTCAGCCGCACGATATTCCTGCAAAAGATGGATCCACCATCGGATTACATCCGGCTCCCGCTCGATCATCTTCTGCAGCAGTGAAATATTCCGCTTGATATGCTGGCGTTCTTCCTCCTTGGTCGCATAGATATATCCGAAATGCTCTACCATAGAGTGCAGAAGCTTGCACGGGTTATAGAGCGGATGCAGATATTCATGGATACTGCTGACAAACCGAATATTCTTTTCCAGCTTTGCAAGACGTGATACCCATGTATCCGTAAAGATATGGCGGTCATAATCCATGTAATTACGCTGGATGTAATTCGCAAACTTATATTTTTTATATTCTCCGCTGAGGAAAAAGTCTTCGATTTCCTTTGTGTCAATAAACCATTCATCGTCGTCCAGATATAAAAACCACTGGCCCCGTGCCTTTTCCAGGCCCGCATTTCTGGCTTTGGAAAAATCGTCACACCATGTAAACGGAACGATCTGATCCGTATAGCCAGCCATCAATTTTTTGATTTCTTCATTGCACCCCGTATCGACGATAATCAACTCGCTGTCCACCTTCTGCATCAGCGGCACAATCGAATCCAGACATTTTTTGATTGTTTTTCCACGCCCCGACGACAACAGCGATATGGTCAGCAACGGTTTGTTCTCTTTCATGGGTTCCCTCCCTTTTGCTTATAATTTGCTTTTCACCTTTCCTGTTTCTCTCCTCCCCGGTGTGCTCCGGGCAATATACAGGATAAAAGAAAGGGCGGTTATGATGCCGCCCCTTCTTGTATGTCGGGAACCTCCGGATGATTCCCCTGTAGCAGTCCGCTTATCACGGCTGCCTTTACATTCTTTATGCCTTATGCATTGATCATTACTGCAGTAAGGACAGTACGCCCTGGTTGGACTGGTTAGCCTGTGCAAGCATGGACTGGCCAGCCTGTGCAAGAATCTGATTCTTGGAGTACTCAACCATCTGGGATGCCATATCGGTATCACGGATCTGGCTCTCTGCCGCTGTCGTGTTCTCTACAACGTTATCCAGGTTGTTGATGGTGTGCTCCAGTCTGTTCTGGATTGCACCAAGGTTGGAACGCTGCGAAGATACTTTTGTGATAGCCGCTTTGATCGTCTCAATCGCGTCTCTTGCATTTGTATCATCATTGCCGTCAACCCTCAGGCCTACGACACCGAGCCCCTTCGCTGTCATTGCATCCAGGTTCATCATGATCTGGTTGTTGTTTGTCGCATCAGCGCCTACATGCAGGCTTACCTGTAAGGAACCTGTGATGTCCTGATTTGCCACAACTCTGTCTGCCATCTTTGTGATGGAAACTTTGTTGCCTACTGCGTCATATACAGCAGGTGCTGCAGGTCTTGCCGCCGTTGTCGTCGAAGGTACTTCTTTGCCGCCTACGGTCTTTGTTACGGAGCGGGAGGTGAAGTATTTATCCAGTGCGTTCTTGGAAATCTTGTTTCCGTCTGCATCATAGAATGCGTACTGCTCGCCCTTCGTGTAAGCCGCCTCAATCTTGCCAGCCGTTACGTTCGCGCTGTAGATACCGTCTACACGTCTCGTTACGCCGGTAACTGTGGAGCCGTCTTTTGTGCTGATATAGGATGCCGCTGCAGTTGCTGCCGCCGCTGCGATACCGCTTGCTGTAATGGTTGCAATCTTTGTTCCGTTCTTATCCAGAATGAAGAATGTAGCCTTGGATGTCTGAGACAATGCTGTCGTGGATGCACTTGCTACGACTGTGTACTTGTCAGCAGCCACACCGTTCAGGGAAATGCTGTATTTTGCTTCCTGTTTTGCACTGGTATCATTGGAATCCGTCTTGTTGGTTGCCAGTTCTACCGTGATGTTCAGACCCTGATTCTTAAGGGATGTAACGATTTCATTCTGCGCTGCCGAAGGAGCTTTTACATTGAAGGAAACCTGTGCTGTCAGGCCTGTGCCTGCGTCTACGTTCATCTGGCCTTTTATTTCTGTGCTGCCGATGATGGAAGAAAGTGTTGCTGCCGTAGCCTTGCCAGCCGTAACGGTTGCATAGCCATAAGAATATTTCTTAACAGCAGTCTTGTCACCCTTTAACAGGTATGTCTCGTTGAACTTCGTTGTCTCTGCTACACGGTCGATTTCTGTTACGAGCTGATCGATTTCTGCCTGAATCGCTTCACGGTCGGATACGGAGTTTGTTCCGTTTGCCGATTTTACTGCCAGCTCATTCATTCTCTGCAGCATATCGTGCACTTCTGTCAATGCACCTTCTGCTGTCTGTACTGCGGAGATACCATCCTGTGCGTTTGCAGATGCCTGTGTAAGACCTCTGATCTGCTTTCTCATTTTTTCGGAGATTGCCAGACCTGCCGCATCATCTGCTGCACGGTTGATCTTATAACCGGAAGATAATTTCTCGGTTGCTTTCGCCTGCTGGCTTGTCGTAACGCCTAACATTCTGTTAGAGTTCATCGCTGTCAGATTGTGTTGTACTACCATAAT
>CATLGN010000067.1 GCA_949935685.1 uncultured Lachnospiraceae bacterium
GTATCTTATCGCCAAGCGTCCCGAACTCAATCGCCGGAACGCTTAAAATCGCACCCGCCATATCCACACAGAGCGACGGGACCGAAGGATAGATTTTCAGATTGGTAATCGTGGCAAGCGAATTCAGATACGCGCCTGTTATGATATTCCCGATCTCCATCAGCGCCGACATTTCCATTTCACCAAACGCATCCCCCTCCAACGCCATTCCCATCAGTTTCGTTACGAGATGCCTTGCCGAATCCTTTCCAAGCAGGAACATGATACTCCCCGTAATGTCCCCTTCCACCGCAAGATAGATGCCGGCCATAATCTGTTCTTCCCCGCCGATCAGCGCCCCGACATCCTTAAACTCCAGAAGTCTCACCTGCGGCACTTTCATATCCACCTTGCAGTTCAGCATCTGCGCGAGCGCCGTCATGGCATTTCCCGCGCCGATGTTTCCCAGTTCCTTCAATACGTCCACATATTCTGCGGACATTGTATCAAGATTGATTTCTCTGTCCATGTTTCACCTTCCTGCATTTCTCTTTTCTAATTCTCTTTTTCGACGATAACGGTATTCAAATCAAGGAGAGAAATCAAACCGCCGTCGTATTTGCCAATTCCATAGATGAAATTGGACTTATCGTCTTTCGCTTCGTAGGAAACCCGTTCGATCTGGCTTTCCTCCAGATTCACCACTTCTTTCACCTCATCCACCAAAATGCCGATATTGCAGTGCTGTTCCAGCTTCAGAATAATAATCCTCGTGGCTTTCGTCTCCACGTCTTCTTCCAGATTCATTTTGAGTCTGACACTCATTACCGGTACGACCTCACCGCGCAGATTGATTACGCCCTTGATATGGTCGGATACCTTGGGCACTCTTGTAATGTGCTGCATGCGGACGATGTTATCAACATACTTGATGTCAATCCCATACTGTTCTTCTCCGAATCTTACCACGATAAACTGCGTGATCTGCGGCGCCACATATTCGTCTTCATCCGGATCCATCATCTGCTCCGTATTCATCTTTAACAGGTCCATAACATATCCTCCTTCTCCATATCCCGGCTAAAACATTGCATTTGCATCAAGAATCAACGCCACCTCGCCGTCGCCGAGTATGGTTGCGCCGCTGATAAATTTACATTTGTTGATATATTTCCCCAGAGACTTGATAACGATCTCCTGCTGACCGATCAGCTCATCGACGACAAGCCCTGCCTGTTTGTCTCCTTTTCTGACGATTACAACCACAAGATTTTCATCGCCGCCTTTTTCCTTGCGGATGTCCAGCATATCGTCCAGACGAATCAACGGGATCACGGCGCCGCGCAGGTTAATCACTTCCTTTGCCTGTACATACTTAATATCCTTATCGGTAATATTTTCGATCGTCTCAATAGAGCCGAGGGAGATCGCATACTTTTCGTCTCCGACCACAACCATGAGCGCCTGAATAATCGCCAGCGTCAATGGCAGACGGATCGTCCATGTACTTCCCTCGCCAAACTTTGTCTTCACGTCCACTTCGCCGCTGAGCGCCTCGATCTTGGACTTTACGACATCCAGTCCCACGCCGCGGCCGGATACGTCCGTTACCTTCTCCGCCGTCGAAAAGCTCGGCAGGAACAGCAGGTTTACAATATCCTTATCGCTCATATTTTCCGCCTGCTCCGGCGTAATGACATTTCGTGTAATGGCTTTCTGTTTTACACTCTCCACATTGATGCCGCCGCCGTCATCGCTGACTTCGATAATAACGTTGTTGCCGTCCTGATAAGCGTCCAGATGAATGGAACCGACGGCCGGTTTTCCTTTCTCCTTGCGCACCTCTGCGCTCTCCAGCCCATGATCGGCCGCATTGCGGAGCAGATGCATCAGCGGATCGCCGATCTCGTCCACAACGGTACGGTCCAGTTCCGTCTCCTCACCGGACATGTACAGCTCCATCTTTTTCCCAAGCTTTTTCTGCAGATCGCGGATCATACGCGGGAACTTCTGTACCACGCTCTCGATCGGCACCATGCGCACCTTCATAACCGACTCGTGCAGATTGGTCGTTACGCTCTCCAGATATTCGATCTGCTCATTAAAAGCAGAATTAATCGCCATATCGTTGTCACCGGACGCACTGATGGAAACAAGGGAATTTTTCGCAATGATCAGCTCGCTTACCAGATTCATAAGCGAATCGAGCTTTTCTATATCCACGCGGACCGTGCGGTTCACCACCGGTTTGTTTGTCGTCTGTTTCTTTTCCTGTCTGGCCGGCGCTGCGGACGATGCCGCCGGTGTCTCCTGCACGGCGGGCATCTGCGCGGACCGTTCTTCCGCCCCGGCCTTTTCCTCCGCTTTGGGCGTCTCGGCCGCCTTTGTCTCCTCTTTTACCGTATGCTCTTTCTTATCTTCGGTTTCCCGTATCTCCTCATGTTCGGCTGTCTTTCCCGACGCTGCGCCGGGATCAAAGACGCCGCCCACAACCTTTTCAATCTCCGATACGGCCTGCGCTTCTTTGAGAATCTGATCCAGCGGACTGTCGGAAAGAACAATGATGCTGAAATCATTTTCAAATTTTTCATCTTCTATATCCTGCGCAGACGGATGGGAAACGATGATCTCCCCCAGGCTCTCCACTGCCTTGAATACAAGAAAAGCTCTGGCCGCCTTTAAGATACAGCTCTCCTGCACATAGACTGTCAGCCCGTACACCTTTTTGCCCTCTTCCAGCGCTTTGTCGATCACGACCTTTTCGCTCTCCCCAAGCGTTATGCCTGTCCAGGCTGCAGACGCGCTGTCCTCCGTCACAGAAGCCTTCTGCTCCGCCGCTTTCCCGGGCGCCTCCGCAGCGCCGCCGGTCAATATCCGATTCAGTTCCCTGATCAGCGGCTCATTATCATTCGTCCCCTCATCTGCGGAAGACTGAATATTGTCAAGATATTCTTCCAGTGCATCCAGGCACTGAAAAAGAATATCGATCATATTCGCTCTTACTTTAATATTGCCGTTTCTCACCTCGGAAAATACATTCTCCATGTCATGGGTGAGATTCTGCATTCTCTTATACCCCATGGTGCCCGCCATTCCCTTCAGGGAATGCGCCGCACGGAAAATCTCATTAATCGTATCCGCATTTTCGGAATCCTGTTCCAGATTCAAAATCTGTGTATTCAGGCTCTGCAAATGCTCTTTTGTCTCGTCAATGAAAATCTCAAGATACTGGCTTACATCCATTTCACTTTACCCCCACGTTCAAAATGATCTCCTGCGCGATCTGCTCCAACGGAACGATCTCGTCCGCAAGACCTGCCTGAACAGCGCTCTTGGGCATCCCGTATACGGCACAGGTGCTCTGCTCCTGGACAAGTACATGCACTTTTTTTGCATTTTTCAGATTCACGATTCCCTTCGTCCCGTCAGCCCCCATACCGGTCATTACAACACAGATAACCTCGTCGAAATCGCTGTCGGCCAATGATTCATACATATAATTGGCACACGGCTTCACCCCTTCCCGGGCAGGTTCATCCGAATAGCGGACAACATATCTTCCGCCGGGTTTCTTATCGATGTTCAGATGCTTCCCACCCCTGGCAATATACACATGGCCTGCCTGCAGCGTCTCTCCTTCCACCGCTTCCGACACGGCGATCTCACTGAGCGAATTTAAGCGCTCCGCCAGAGACTGGGTAAACCCTGCCGGCATATGCTGCACCAGCACAACCGGTGTCCGCAGATCTTTTGGCAGCTTTGTAATCACAGAATGCAGCGCCTTCGGTCCGCCGGTCGAACTTGCAATCGCCACGATCTTATTCTGCGAGATCACCGAAGAATGCTTCTTTGCCAGTTCCACAACCTGTCTGGTCTTCTTCATACTGTCCACGGTAAACGCCTTATCCATAACCGGAGAACGGCTTTCCGCCACAACCTGCAGCGTCTGTAAAAAAGCTTCCCGGAAAGGCCCCCTGCGGCACTCCAGCGCACTCGTTGGTTTATGGACAAAGTCAAGCGCCCCCAGTTCCAGCGCGTCCATTGTCGTCTTTGCCCCGCCCATCGTATCCGTGCTTGCCATCATAACCTTCGCCGGAATTTTCCGCTTCTGCAGCTCCCGCAAAAGCTCCAGCCCCGACATCTTTGGCATATTCACATCCAACACAACCGCATCATATGTATTTTTCGTCAGGAGTTCCAGCGCTTCCAGACCGTTGGCAGCTCTGTCCGTCACCTGGAATCGTTTGTCTCCTTCGATTATATCACAAAACACCCTTCTCATAAGTGCAGAATCATCAACAATAAGAATTTTTTTCATCATATCCCTCTTTTATGCTTTTCCCATTTTTCTGTTTCTACGCTCCAAAGCGAAGATCTGTCGAATGATCTCTTCCCGCTCCCGTCTGTCCACGCCGATAAATTTGGCTCTGTGACGATATGACCCCGGATATTCCGGAATGTTGCTCGTGTGCTCCAGTATCTGCGCGCACAATCTGTAATCTTTTCCAAAGTGGAACCGGCAGTATACCAGATCGTCCACCTCATACTTATGTTTGCTGAAAAAGCGCAGGCCGCCGCCGCTGATGTCCACGATCGTGCTCTCACGCACCGGCATCATATCATCCACAACAAGCATTTCCTGCTCCAGCATCCATTTGCGTTCCTCTTCATCCAGTTTCCGGTCTTCCATCGGCATTACGCACTGGTATCGGTAATATTCCCTGCGCTGGTTCCGGACCAGACTTCCGGTTATCTCCAGTAAAATATAATAGGTCCCGTCTTCTTTAAAACGCTCCTTTACCACAACCGGACATTCATACATCCCGTTAGCGGCATAGCAGTACATATTCAGCCTGTTCCCCACGGACAGCAGATGCAGTTTGCCCTTCTGTATCGGCATATAAACTTCCACCAGTCCGTTTTCACGCACATCGCTGACCTGACTGTAATAAGCTTTTCTCTCCTCCGGCTTCTCCTCTGTTCCAAACCGACGGAAAGCAGACAGTTCCACTTTCATACCGGCCTTCATTACTTTATCTACCATGCTCATACCAGTCCCGCTCCTACCCCATCTTCTTCCCATTGACGATATGGGTAAAAAAAGCAGCCATACCGCGTTTGACCAGATTTTTATTGGATTCTTTGTTCATCAGCACCGCGGCAATCCGCTCATAAGCCTGTGCCGATTTGGCTCCCGGGTTCTGCAGCGACACCGGCATCTGCTGCATAACCGCTTTCGAAAGCTGACTGTCATAGGGAACCGGTCCCAGATACTCAATCGGCATCTTTAAATACCGGGAAACTACCGCGTCAAGCTTCTGAAACAGATCTTTGCCGTCTTCCACGGTTTCCACCCGGTTGGCGATAACCTTAAGCCGCGAGTACTCCCGGTTAAAGCGCGGATGCCGGTTCAATGCCTTTACCAGAGAATACGAGTCTGTGATGGACGTGGGTTCCGGCGTCGTCACAAGCAGAATCTCCCCGCTTGCCACCAGGAATTCCAGCACGGCATCGGAAATCCCCGCGCCGGTATCAATAATAATAATATCCGCTATCGTATCCAGCTCTTCCAGATTCTGAATAATATAGTTCAGGTAATCCCGGCTCAGATTCGAAAGGCCGGCAATCCCGCTTCCACCGGAAATAAACCCGACGTTGCCAGGCCCCCATGTAATAATCTGTTTGATATTTTTCCCCTGATAAATCAGATCGCTCAGGTTATGCTTGGGGATCGCGCCAAACATAATCTCAATATTCGCAAGGCCGAAGTCGGCGTCCAGTATAATGACACGCTGCCCCATCTGCTTTAACTGAATCGCCAGATTAATCGCCGTATTGGACTTTCCCACACCGCCTTTTCCGCTTGTTACGGTAATAACTCTCGCCAGCGGTCTGCTCTTTTGCGCAGACGCCTTTATTATATTTCGTAACTGTTCCGCCTGATCCATAGCCGTCTCCTTACTTTACCTTTTTCCGCCCAGAAGCTGCTTCACCGTTTTCTGCGGATTAAAATTCTCAATATCATCCGGCACATTCTGCCCGCATGTCACATAGGACAGCGGCGCGCCCGTATGCAGTTTCAGGTTCAACAGATTTCCAAGCGTAGTCGTTTCATCCAGCTTCGTAAAAATAAGCTTGTATTCTGTCATTTCCCGGTAAGCGTCGGCAATGCTTACCAGATCTTTATATTTTGTCGTTGCGCTCAATACAAGAAAGACTTCCTTTTCCGCCTTATCATCCAGGCAATGAATAAACTGAATCATATTGTCTCTCTGACTGTCATTCTGATGGGAATGGCCGGCAGTATCCACCAGAATATAATCATATGCGTAAAAATCCTGCAATGCCTTTTCCATTTCCTCCGCGGAATAGATGATGCGAAACGGCACTTCCAGAATATTGGCGTATGTCCGAAGCTGTTCCGCCGCCGCGATCCGGTACGTATCCGCAGTCAGAAGGACGATCTTCTTTTTCTCATCAACCCGGAAACGCGATGCGATTTTGGCGATCGTGGTCGTCTTTCCCACCCCCGTCGGGCCGATAAAAAATATGACGCGGGGGCCGGATTTCGCCGGCTGAATGTTCATGGGCCTGCCGAATTTTAAAATCATTTTCTGATATACGTTTGACAGTACCGCATCAATCGGCAGATTGGCGTTGCTGCCGCGTTCGATCTCGTCGATAATCTGATTCGCATATCTCTCGTTGACTTCATTCTCCAGCATCATATTATACAACAGACGGATAAAAGCAACCGATTCGCTCTCTTCCTCTTTCGTTTCTTCCGGTTCCGGCTCTTTTTTTTCTTCCATGGCAGGTTTCAACTGTTTCTCCAGAAGCGTCTGCAGGCTCTCCAGTTTTTCCTCGATCCCGCGGTCCCGCTCGTCCTTCCGGCCGACCGGCTTTTCCCTGCCGCTGTGGCTCTCCATCGTGCTGCGCAGCAGTTCGGGAGAAAGCAGCCCCTCCGATGATTTCTGCGGCGGTTCCTTTCGGTTCAGTTCCCGGTCCGTTTCATCCTCCATCGCCACGGTAACTTCCACCATCTGCGATCTCAAAAAAGAAAACATCCCCTTCTTCTTGATATTGCGGACGTTCATAATAACCGCCCCCTGCCCAAGCTCCTTTTTCGCCTGGTTTACCGCCTCGGCTTCTGTTTTCGCCCGATATTTTTTGATTATCATTATGCTGTCACCATCCCAACAGATTGCAGTTCAATGTTTGCTTCTATCTCGTTATAAGAAATCACGACCAGATCTTTAAAATAATCTTCCGTCAGCCGTTTAAAATACATCCGGACAATCGGAGACGTTATGATGATCGGGTTTCTGCCCAGTTCTTCCAGTTTTTTAATCTCTGTCTCGGCAGAGCCGATAATCCGTTTTGTACGCTCCGGATCCAGCGTCAGATATGCACCCTGTTCGGTCTGTTTTACGCTTCCCATAATCTCCTGTTCCACTTTGGGATCCAGCGTAATCACGCTCGTCGTCTCCCCGGCTGGAAAGAAGCGGCTGGAAATCGCACGTTTCAGCGACTGTCTCGTGTATTCTGTCAGGATGTCCGTATCTCTTGTGGTAGCCGCATAATCAGCCAGCGTTTCAAATATTGTCTGCAAATCCCGAATGGAAATACCCTCTTTCAGGAGATTTTGCAGCACCTTCTGAATCTCACCAAGCCCAAGCAGCTTCGGTACGAGTTCTTCCACCAGTACCGGATTGCTCTCTTTGATATTGTTGACAAGGCTCTGTACGTC
>CATLGN010000068.1 GCA_949935685.1 uncultured Lachnospiraceae bacterium
TGTGTGATAGAGTACTTCCGCCTTGCTGACTGCAAATTCATACCCCTCCCGGCGCATACTTTCGATGAGGACGGACAGATGCAGTTCGCCCCGCCCGGATACCTTGAAGCGTTCCGTACTGTCGGTTTCCTCCACGCGCAGAGAGACGTCGGTATTCAGTTCCCGCAGCAGCCGGTCGCGCAGATGGCGGCTGGTGACATACTTTCCCTCCTGTCCGGCCAGCGGGGAATCGTTGACAATAAACTGCATGGCGATGGTCGGCTCGGAAATCTTCTGGAAGGGAATCGGCTTTGGATGTTCCGGGGAACAGAGCGTGTCTCCGATATGAATATCCGAAATGCCGGAGATGGCCACGATCGAACCGAAGCGCGCCTCTTTGACCTCGACTTTCTGCAGTCCGTCAAATTCATACAATTTATTTACTTTTACTTTTTGCAGTTTGTCCGGGTCGTGATGGTTGACAATGACGACTTCCTGACCGATACGGATGGAGCCGTTATCAACTTTGCCGACGCCGATGCGTCCCACGTATTCGTTATAATCAATGGTGCTGATCAGAGCCTGCGTTCCCGCGTCCGGGTCGCCGACGGGAGCAGGGATATAGTTGATGATCGTCTCAAAAAGCGGGCTCATATTGCTGTTTTCGTTTTCCAGATCGAGTGTGGCCACGCCTTCTTTTGCGGAGGCAAAGACAAAGGGACAGTCGAGCTGTTTCTCGTTGGCTTCCAGATCGATAAACAGCTCCAGCACCTCATCGATGATTTCCTCCGGCCGTGCTTCCGGGCGGTCGATCTTATTGATGCAGACGATAACCGGATGGTTCAGTTCCAGCGCTTTCTTGAGAACAAATCTTGTCTGGGGCATTACGCCTTCGAATGCATCCACCACCAGAATTACGCCGTTTACCATTTTCAGAACCCGCTCCACTTCACCGCCGAAGTCTGCGTGGCCGGGTGTGTCGATGATATTGATTTTGGTGCCTTTATACATAACGGCGGTATTTTTGGACAAAATGGTAATACCGCGTTCACGTTCGATGTCGCCCGAGTCCATGACCCGTTCCGCGACTTCCTGATTTTCACGGAAGACGCCGCTCTGTTTTAACAGCTCGTCCACAAGTGTGGTTTTGCCATGATCGACATGGGCGATAATGGCTACGTTTCTTATATCGTTTCTTGTCTGTTTCATAATCTCCTCCTGCATGTCCGTATAACGACTTGCATTATAGCATTATGAGGGGAAAGATGCAAGGGAATGCGGGCGCGGAGACGATAAACGCATGAATGGACAGACTGTGAACATTTACAGACCGGACAGGACAGAAACGGAAAAGCCGCGACAGGATCATGGTATTCCGACAGAGGCGTACATCCCGTCGATGCACCGGGCTGCGGGCATAAGCGGTTCTAAGCGTTGCGGCAGCAAATGCAGGCGGGTGTGCAATCGGCCTCTATGCGCCGTCCGGGCGCAAGTCGGCCTTTTCCGGACGTCCGTGTCCGGAAATTGCAGGCTGTGGCGCACCGCCAAGAACCGCGAATACCCTTCGCAAGGCGCACCGACGGGATGTACGCCTCTGTCGGAAGCATATTGCATTGCAGTGCTTTTCCGTTTCTGTCCATCTTAGTTCATGAAACGTTCACAATTTGTTCCTTCATGCGTTTGTCGTGGGGCAGGGTAAATGCATGAGCGAATAAATTGTGAACAATGGCGGTGAGGGTGGAAATCGGAGAAGTCAGGATTGGGAGATTGCTTTTCGGCGGGGACGGATATTAGCGCTTTTACGCCGGACTGCAGGCATAAGCGGTTCTAACGCCTGCCATAAGCGGGAAACAAACCGCTTAGAACCGCTTAGAACCGCTTATGCCCGCAGTCCGGTCCGGGAAACGAGGCGCCTGTCTGGCTTCCCGGCACCCATATCCGACAAACCTTCCCGGCCCCTGTCGAATCCTGCGATAAGTAGCTGTTCTACCCGGGATTTTTCCACATATACATAATAGTACATTACTGGAAAAAATTCTTAAGTGATAAGAAGGGAGAACAGAGATGACAGATAAGGTAATTGAAAACAACCAGGTGACAATTATGGGTGAAGTCGTTGGCGATTTTACGTTCAGCCATGAAATTTTCGGCGAGGGATTCTATATGGTGGATGTGGAGGTTGCGCGTCTGAGTGAATCGTTCGATGTGATTCCGGTTATGGTTTCGGAGCGGCTTCTGGATGTGAGTGCGGACTACAAAGGCTGCAATCTGTGTGTGACGGGACAGTTTCGCTCGTACAACAGGCACGAGGAAAAGAAAAATAAGCTGGTGCTTTCCGTATTTGCACGGGAAATCGAATTTATCGATACCATAGAGGAGAGCGCAAAAACGAATCAGATCTATCTGGACGGGTATATCTGTAAAGAGCCGGTATACCGGAAAACGCCTCTTGGAAGGGAAATCGCGGATCTGCTGCTTGCAGTCAACAGACCGTACGGCAAATCCGATTACATACCATGTATCTGCTGGGGCAGGAACGCCCGCTATGTCAGCAATTTTACGGTGGGTTCCCGGTGTCTTGTCTGGGGCAGGATACAGAGCAGGGAATATATGAAAAAAATATCCGAAGAAATGACGGAAAAACGCGTTGCCTATGAGGTTTCGGTAAGCAAGCTGGAACTGGCGGAAGAGGAGGAGTAGCAGCCGGTCATTGTTTCCTGTTTCCCTGTCCGTTCCATATTGCTTGCGCTTTGGCAGTATATATGATATGCTTCATAAAATAATAAGAATCCTGTGCAGGAATGAGGGGCCTGGACATTTGCCAAAGGAGGAGATATGGAGCAGGGAAATATATGCATCTATGCCGGCGATGGAAATGGAAGCACGATGGCTGCGCTCGGAAGGGCGTTACAGGCAGCAGGCCGCGGAAAACAGGTTGTGCTGATACGGTTTATGAAAGGCCGGGAGCTGGAGGAAGGCGAATTCCTGCGGCGGCTGGAGCCGGAAATCCGCCTGTTTTGTTTTGAAAAGTCGGAAGATGATTTTGATGCGCTGACACCGCAGCAGCAGACGGAAGAAATTCAGAATATCAGAAACGGGCTCAATTATGCCAGAAAGGTATTGCATACGGGAGAATGCGATATGCTGGTTCTCGATGGCATTATCGGCCTTGTGGATAACGGCGCAATAACCGGTGAGGAAATTGCGTCTCTGTTGCATGAAAAGGGAGAAGAGAAGACGATCGTTATGACGGGCGGCAGCCTGCCGTATGCCGTCCGTGTCCTGGCTGACGAGGTAGTTACGGTTGCCGTGCGGTCATAAGGCTTGACAGCGGTTTTGTGGTCTGTTATGATAAGTTTGTTAAGGAAAAGAGAGATAGAGGTTGCGTGTTTCATGAGTAACTTTTCTGATGTGTCAGGCACAGACGAGGGAGAGGGAAAGGGGAATACGCCGAAAGATAAAATTACCGTGAGAGTTTTGTCTTGGGCATGCATTTAAGAGGTGCATGACTGTCATCTGGTCATGGATGGGGCGCTATCGCAATTATGGTTTATTGGCTGGCTCATCGTATGTTTGGGTCAGCTTTTTTGTCATATCGGAATCCCTTCGGGTTTCCGATAGCAAATCGTAAGGAGACGATTTTTTTACACAAATAAAGGAGGAAATGAATATGGCATTATTCAAAGGCGCCGGTGTGGCGATTGTTACGCCGTTTCACCCGGACGGAACGGTAAATTATGAGAAATTTGCGGAGCTGCTGGACTATCAGATCGACAATGGAACGGATGCGATTATCGTGTGCGGCACGACGGGGGAGTCTTCCACGCTTACCCATGAGGAACATCTGGATGTGATCCGCTATTGTGTGAAACAGGTAAACGGCAGGGTTCCGGTTATCGGCGGCACGGGTTCCAACTGTACGGAAACGGCGGTCTATCTGTCGCAGGAAGCGGAAAAAGCGGGTGTGGACGGTCTTTTGCTTGTATCTCCGTATTATAATAAGGCGACGCAAAAGGGGCTTTATCAGCATTATAAAACGATAGCGGATGCCGTCTCCCGGCCGATTATCCTGTATAATGTGCCCAGCCGCACCGGTACGAATATTATGCCGGCTACCGTTGTGAAGCTTTGCCGGGAAGTGGAAAATATTGTCGGCGTGAAAGAGGCGTCCGGAAATATCTCGCAGGTGGCAAGGCTGATGTCACTGGCGGACGGCTGCGTGGATCTGTATTCGGGCAATGACGATCAGATTGTTCCGCTGCTTGCGATGGGCGGTCTGGGTGTGATCTCCGTACTTTCCAATATCGCGCCGCGGCAGACGCATGATATGTGCGCAAAGTTTTTTGAAGGAGATCTGGAAGGAAGCCGGAAGCTTCAGTTGGATGCCATTCCGCTGGTGGATGCCCTGTTCTGTGAGGTAAACCCGATTCCGGTCAAGGCAGCGCTGCGCCTGCAGGGACGGGACGGCGGACGGCTGCGGATGCCGCTCTGCGATATGGAGCCGGAGCATGCGGAAATGCTGCGCAGGGCAATGGAAGAATTTGGCGTGTTGTAGGCAGCGTTTAAGAGGGGGATCGGACACGACAAACGCGTGAATGAACAGACTGTGAATACAACATGTATAAAGGACAGAAACGGAAAAGCCGTGACAGGATCATGGCGTTCCGGCAGGGGTGCAACCGACCTCTATGCGCCGTCCGGGCGCAGGTCGGTCTTTTCCGGACATCCGTGTCCGGAAATTGCAGGCTGTGGCGCACCGCCAAGAACCGCTAATACCCTCCGCAAGGCGCACCGGCGGGATGTACGCCTCTGTCGGAAGCATATTGCACGGCAGTGCTTTTCCGGTTCTGTCCGTTTCAGTTCATGAAACGTTCACAATCCGTTTATTCTTGCGTTTGTCGTGGGGATCGGAGCAGGTATCTTGACAAATGCCACAACTTTTTGTATGATAATCTAAGTTTTATACGAATTTCGCAATACGTTACAAAAGGGCAGAATTGTGATGCAAATGAAAAGGAGGAGAGAGTAGTGGGGGATACGTTTGGCCAGGGCGGTACGGGAACTGTTACGGTAGAGGCAAATGGCAGTGTATCGGATAAGAGTAAGGTTGCAGCGGTGTTGTTGTGTTTCTTTCTGGGGACGCTGGGAATTCACAGATTTTATCTGGGAAGAGCGGCTTCGGGCGCCGTTATGCTGGTGTTGACGATTATCGGATGGCTGACATCGGCGATATTGATTGGCGCCGTTCCGCTGTTTGTTGTCGGCATTTGGAATATTGTGGACTTTTTCAGACTGTTGTTTAACGGCCTGAAGGATGGTCAGGGACGCGATCTGTCATAGCGGTCGGAAGCGGAGCGTGAATGAGGGCCTTGGGCCTTACATTATATTTTATGAGGAAAAAGGAGAGAAAGTAGTATGGCTAACATGAATTCATGGAATGTTACAGACAGCAATGGTATGTCTCACAGCATCAGTTGCAAGGCAAAATCTTTCGGCGGCCCGGAGATTAAAGTGGATACGAATACATATCGCGTAAAATCCAGCAATTGGTTTGTTAATGTCGTGGATTATTCGGTTGATTTTCCGGGTGCAAACTGCCATGTGGTTATGATCGGCAATAAGAGCAGACTGGCAGTAAACGGGACCTATCAGGATGACGGATCCGCATATGAACCGGTTTCCAGCGTTCCGGCATGGATATGGGTTCTGGTAGCAGTCAGTGCGATCGGCGGCTGGTTCTTCGGCGGTATTCTCTGTCTGGCGATTGGTCTGATATTCAGTACCTTCTATATTTCAGCAGCGCTGCAGAATAACACCAAAAAGGCAATTATGTTCTTTGTCGGATTCTGCGTGATTGCGGCCATCTTCCTTGGTCTGAATCTGGCGCTTGTGGGTATGATGCAGTAAAAGGAAAAAGAGGAAAAGATGAACGAAAACAACAATCAGGGCGGCAACGTAAACAGTTATGCGCCCAACAATTATAATGGTCCGGTTATGGTAAGCAACGCCATACCGGAGAAAAGCGGCGGCAAAGCGGTGGGAAGCCTTGTATGCGGGATTATTTCCATTCTCGGATGCTGGTCCTATGTTACGATTGTCTTGAGTATTGTGGGGATTGTTCTGGGTATTATAAATCTTGCGCAGCATAACCCACAGAGAGGGATGGCGATTGCCGGTATCATTACTTCCGTGATCGGTCTGCTGCTCACTATTGGTATTATTTTGCTTATCGTTGTGGCTGTGGCGAACGGTTTGTAAGCAATGGTTGATTGGGGATGCCCCGGATATGGTTCCGGGGCATTCTTTATCATACGATTCTTTTTTATTATATCGGAAGGGAGACAGAATATGGTCAGAATTATCATACATGGCTGTAACGGCCGTATGGGACAGTTTATCAGTAAGCTGGCGGAGCATGACAAAGAGGTGGAGACAGTGGCAGGGGTGGACGTTTCCACGCATATTGCCAATTCGTATCCGGTGTTTGCGGATATACGGGAATGCGGCGTCGATGCCGATGTGGTAATTGATTTTGCTTCCGCAAAGGCGGTGGACGGTCTGTTGGATTATTGCGAAGAAAAGGGCATGGCGTGCGTGCTCTGCACGACCGGACTGAGCGAGGCGCAGCTTGCCCGGGTGGAGGCGGTTTCTCATAAGGCGGCAATTCTGAAGTCGGCGAACATGTCGCTGGGGATCAATCTGCTCTTTAAGCTGCTGGCGGAGGCGGCTCCGGTTCTCGCGGCGGCGGGATTTGACATGGAGATTGTGGAAAAGCACCACAATCAAAAGCTGGATGCGCCGAGCGGTACGGCGCTGGCGCTGGCTGACTCTCTGAATGGAGCGCTGGGAAATGCGTACGAATATGTCTATGACAGAAGCGGCAGGCGCGCGGTCCGCCCGGAGAAGGAAATCGGGATTTCTGCGGTACGGGGCGGCACGATTGTGGGAGAACACGATGTGATATTTGCGGGGCGTGATGAAGTGATCACGTTTTCTCATCAGGCGTATTCCAGAGAGGTGTTCGCCAAAGGGGCGCTGCAGGCCGCAAAGTTTCTTTCCGGAAAGCCGGCGGGCTATTACAGCATGCGGGATGTGATTGAAGGCAGGTAACAATACGGGGGACGGGTTATGGAAAACGAGAAGATCGGGGAAAATCTGACAGAGATGGAACTGATGTATTTAAAGACGCTGGCCAGGCAGTATCCGACGATCGCCACGGCGTCCACAGAGATCATCAATCTGCAGGCGATTTTGAATCTGCCGAAGGGAACGGAGCATTTTCTGACAGATATACATGGCGAATATGAGCAGTTCAATCATGTGCTGCGCAACGGCAGCGGTTCCGTGAAATATAAGATTGACGAGGAATTTGGCAATACGCTCAGCAGCCGGGACAAAAAGAGCCTGGCCACGCTGATCTATTATCCGCAGGAGAAACTGGAACTGGTAATGCAGCAGGAGGATAATATCGAAGACTGGTATAAGATTACCCTGCACAGACTGGTACAGATTACAAAACGGGTGTCTTCCAAATACACCCGTTCCAAGGTACGGAAGGCGCTGCCGAAGGACTTTGCCTATATTATAGAAGAATTGATTACGGAAAAAGCGGAAGTGCATGACAAGGAAGCCTATTATAATGAAATC
>CATLGN010000069.1 GCA_949935685.1 uncultured Lachnospiraceae bacterium
ACCAGATTATCTATGCCGACTCCCTCGATCGTCCGCTGAACGAATGGTATGTCATGACCGATGAGATCGACAGAGGGCATACGTTGGCAGGCGACGGCGTCGTTTATCTGGCCGACGACACGGAACGCGGCCGTATTCTGATCTTTGAGAAAAAGGGGGATCGCTTTGTCCATACACAGACATTTTCCGACATCGGCATCCGCCCGCATTACATCGTCTACCGGCCGCAGGATCGGTGTTTTTACGTCTGGAGCTCCATGACAGGGGAAATGTTTCTGTTCCGGCGCGAGAAGGATTCCAGCCGGGTATTCCTAAGTGAAATCCGCCGGATTCCCTCCCTGAATGGAAGTTATGTCCGTTCTTTTACCATTATGGACGACGATATTTACTTTGTCTCGGGAAACGCTTCGATTATAAAGGCTGATGTGGATTCTTTCCGAATCAAAGAGGAATACCCCGTGCCGGACGCCATCGCCGGCATGGTGCAGCTCACGTGGATCGACGGCTTTTATTATCTGACCGTTTCCACAGACAGGCAGGGCAGTCAGGATGCCGCAACCATTATACGGACAGCCGACCTGGAACATCTGGCCGCCGGCGATTACGAAGACGTATACGACGCTTTTATCGGCGGTGGTACGCCTTATTATATCTCCTTTTTCGACGGCCGGTATTACCTGACGGAACACAGGCTGCCCGGGCACTCTGTCTGGCGCTTTTCCAGCGAAAACGGGGAACTGACGGAAATTCAGACTGTGTATTAAGCTATACCACGCGTCGTCCCCGCCATTTTCCCCGCGCAAACCGGGTCACAAACAAAACGGTACGGAACATCCAGTCCATCACCATGGCCGCCCATACGCCCAGCGCGCCCCATCCCAGATACATACCCAGTATCGCGCTGAAGCAGACCCGGAACGCAATCATGGAAAAGACGGACACCACCATCGTATATTTGACATCCCCCGCGGCCCGCAGCGCATGGGATAACGTAAAAGAAACCGGCCACAGGAACATAGCGCATCCGTTATGGATGCACACGAGTGCAAAAGCGAGCCGCCTTGCTTCTTCAGAGAGATTATAGATGCGGAGCGTCCACGGCAGCGTAAGCAGAATGACAATATTTACGCTCCATGTCAGCAAATAGGTAATTTTTAACAGTTTCTTGACATAATATGCGGCCTGCTTCTCGTCCCCCGCGCCAATGCATCTGCCCACAACGGTAATCATGGCCAGGTTCATGGCCTGACCGGCGATGCAGCCCATAATATCCAGATTGTTGGCAACGGCATTGGCCGCAATCTGTACCGTTCCGAACACAGCGATAATACTCACTACCACCACACGTCCAAACTGGAAAATCCCGTTTTCCACACCGCTCGGCACGGCAATATACAATATCTTCCGAATCAGCCCGCTTTCCCATGAGAAAATCCGCTTCGGCGTCAGATACACGTCCCATTTACGCTGCAATAAAATAAAAAGCATCACCACGGCCGCCAGCGCACGGGAGGCGAAGGTAGACCACGCCGCGCCTGCCACCCCCATGGAAAGCCCGAAAATCAGAATCGCATTGCCGACGGCGTTCATAAGATTCATCCCAACCGAGACATACATCGGGATTTTGGAGTTGCCAATGGAACGCAGCACCGCCGCACAGGAATTAAAAACCGCCAGAAACGGGTACGAATACGCCGAAATAACAAGATAAATCAGTGCATTTTCCATAACATCCGCTTCGATGGAGCCAAACAACACTGACAACAGCGGCCTGCGGCCAAACAGCGTCAGAATCATAATCCCCACGGAAATCAAAGCCGTAATCATAAGCAACTGATCTGCCGCTCTGCGCGCCTGCTCTTTCTTTTTCTTACCGATATACTGCGATATGATGACACTGCCTCCGGCGGCCACCGCAGCAAATACGTTGATAATGACGGTATTGACCATATCCACAAGAGACACGCCGGATATGGCCGCCTCTCCCGCATAAGAAATCATCATCGTATCCACCATGCCCACCGTAATAGCCAATATCTGTTCAATCATCAGTGGAAAAATCAGCGCTTTCAGCTCCCGGTTGCTGAATAAAGTGCCCTTGTATGTTTTTTCCCCGTCTGCTTCTGCTTTCATCTTATTATTACTCCATCTGCAACAGAATCGGAACTCATATCATATAAGATCCCGCAATCCGCGCCTGCTGCCGTTCCACCAGATCCGCAATGGTAACATTGTCCACAATCCTGTTAATGGCATCCGCCAGTTCTTTCCAGACTTCCAGCGTTTCGCACGTATCACACCGTTCGCATTCGTTCACATCGTCGTCCAGACAGGCTACCGGATTCAGGCTCCCTTCCGTCAGACGCAGAATCATTCCCACCGTATAACTGGACGGATCTCTTGCAATCCGGTAGCCGCCCTGCGCGCCGCGGACACTTTTGACATATCCGGCCTTATTGAGAACGGAAATAATCTGTTCCAGATATTTCTCCGAAATCTCCTGCCTGCCCGCAATCTCCTTTACCTTAATATATTCCCCCGTATTATTCGTCGCAAGATCAAGCATCACACGAACAGCATATCGTCCTTTTGTCGAAATCCTCATATCGTTCCTCCCGGCGCTTTACCCATGATAACCTATGCCATAAATCATACTATATTGATATGAATTTTGCAAGCGCGGAGCCGGCGGAAAACATGCCGGAGAACCGCCAAACAAACCGGGCAGAACCGCCCCTCCGTGCAGTCCTGCCCGTATTTTTCTCTGAATGCCAGACTTTTATGCCAGACTTCTCACCTTTGCGATCTGTTCTGCATCCAGATTCAGAATATCGCTGTTCTCCATGGAAGTATTGGAATCCTCTATGAGAATCATTTTGGTGTCTTTCTGTGTGATGGTATTGTGCCAGAGCGTCGCCGGGATATTATATACCTTATCCCGTTCCATCCTGACGGCGTCAAATACAATCCCTTCATCCGTTTCATTCGCATAGATCAGCGTGCATGCGCCCTCAATCAGGACAAACAGCTCGTCTGTCTGGTTATGCCGTTCCAGGCAGTCGATTCCGGTCACATCATTGGCCGGTTTCCAGTTTTTAATGCCCACTGTCCATTTTTCATTCTCAAATACCCGCTGCATGCCCTCTCCGGCAAACGCATAATCTAAAATCTTCATATTTCCCTCCTGCGGCGCATCTGCCGCGCCCTGTATCGTATCTCTTACCAATCGCCCCGCGTCCGTTACAGAAGCCCTTTCGCCGTCGCCGCAACATTTTCTGCCGTCAGGCCATATGCCGCAAACAGTTCATCGGGTTTTCCGGACTTGCCAAACTTATCCTGTATGCCTACCATACCGAATCGGGCGCCCGCGTTGCCCGCCAGCACTTCCGCTACCGCCGAGCCAAGACCGCCGATCACGGAATGCTCTTCCACCGTTACGATCGCTTTGCATGTCTCGTTCATCTTCAGAATCAGTTCGCTGTCAATCGGCTTGATTGTATGCATATTGACAACAGCCGCGCTGATGCCCTCCGCTTCCAGTTTTTCCGCCGCTGCCAGTGCCACGGGAATCATCAGGCCGCAGGCGATCAGGCACACGTCCGTCCCCTCTCTCATCACATTGCCCCTGCCGGGAACAAACGGGGTATCGGCCCCGGTAATGTCTTCGCAGACCGGCCTTGCCACGCGGATATACACCGGACCATCCATCGCTGCCGCCGCCATAACGGCTTTTTCCGTCTCCGCCGGATCGCAGGGAACAAAAATCGTCATATGCGGCAGTTCCCGCATCAGCGCAATATCTTCGATCGACTGATGGCTCCCGCCGTCCTCTCCGACGCACAGACCGGAATGGGAAAATCCGAACTTGACATTGCAGTTGGTATAACAGATGGAATTGCGGATCTGCTCAAACGCGCGTCCCGCACCGAACAACGCAAACGTACTGACAAAGGGGATATATCCCGAATGGGCAAATCCCGCCGCCGCGCACATCATATTGGCTTCGGCAATGCCCATATTGAAATGACGCTCCGGGTACTGCGCCTGAAACAGGCAGGTCTGGGTCGCGTGCGCCAGATCGGCGTCAAATACCACGACCTTATCATTTTCAGCGCCCAATTTGACAAGCGCTTCACCATAAGCAACTCTCAATGATTTTCCCATCTTCCTACACCTCCTGCTCGCTTAATGCCTTTTCAAACTGCTCTTTGTTCATCGGGCTTCCATGCCATCCCGACTCGTTTTCCATAAAGGAAACGCCTTTGCCCTTGACCGTATGGCAGCAGATAAACTTCGGCTTCCCGGATACGGGAGCTTTCAGCGCTTCCACGATGGCGGCAATGTCATGGCCGTCCACGTCAAAGCATTCAAACCCAAAGGCATCAAACTTCTTTCCGATGTTTCCAAGGCTCATAACCTCGTCGTTGCTGCCGTCGATCTGCAGCCCGTTGTAGTCCAGCATAAAAGTCAGGTTATCCAGCTTATAATGCGCCGCCGCCATGGCCGCTTCCCACACCAGTCCTTCCTGACACTCGCCGTCGCCCAGAATCGTATATACCTGATATGCCTTTTTCCCGTATTTCGCAGCCAGCGCCAGCCCCATACCGAGAGAAGCGCCCTGTCCCAGCGACCCGGTATTCATATCGATGCCCGGCGTCTTCGTACAGTCGGGATGTCCCTGCAGATGACTGCCGATCTGCCGCAGATCGGCCAGATCCGTTTTCGGAAAATACCCAAAGTCCGCCAGAATCGCATACAGCGCCGGACACCCGTGTCCCTTGCTCAAAACCAGACGATCCCGGTCGGGATCCTGAGGATTTTTCGGGTCGTGCTTCATCACTTCATAATAGAGCGCCATCAGCATCTCCATACAGGACAGCGAGCCGCCCGGATGCCCGGACTGACAGGCATATAACATTTTCAGAACTTCCGCCCGCAACTCTTTTGCTTTCTTGTCATACTGCATACTTGTTTTCCTCCTCTATTTCATGTATGTTAAACCATTATCCGATCAGCCTTTTACCGCACCCGACGTCAGCCCTTCGACGAGACGCTTCTGTGCAAAGAAGAACATGACGCATACCGGTATAATTGTTATAATACCGCCCGCTGTCAGCAGATCCCACTGCACGCCGAGCTGACCGATCAGATTTTTCAGCGCCACCGGAATCGTACGCGTTTCCGCATTGGTAAACATCATCGCAAAGGTGTATTCGTTCCACGACTGCATAAAAATGTATACCCCCGTCGCTACCAGACAAGGCCCGAGCAGCGGAAGAATAATTTTGATAAAAGCGTTTCCCCTGTTACATCCGTCAATCAGCGCCGCTTCTTCCAGCGACATGGGAAGATCGTTCAGAAATCCCATCAGCAGCCAGACGGAAAACGGAATCGTAAACGTCGTATACGACAATACCAGAGAGGCATGCGTGTACAGAAGCCCCAGTTTGCGCATAATCGAATACAGCGGAATCAGCAGCAGCACCGTGGGAAACATATTGTTGCACAAAAAGGTACACATCAGCACCTTTCTCCCGATAAACTCATAGCGCGAAAACGCATAGGCTGCCAGCGTCGAAGCGGTCAGCGATACGATTGTCGTAAACACTGCCACAATCAGGCTGTTTTTCATCGCCGTCAGAAAATCCACCGTCGTCGTAAACAGCTTCCGATACGCTTCAAAGGTAAAATCGGACGGCCAGTATGTCACGATCGCCCCATACAGCTCCTCCTCCGGTTTTACGGAAGTTACAAATGTCCAGTAAAAGGGAAACAGGATAAAGAGCATAATCACAGCCAGCGGAAGATACAGCGTGAAAAAACGTTTTACGGTTAATTGTTTTTCCATAAGATCACTCCTCCCTGCTAAAATTCATCTTCAGATACGGGATGGCCACGATCAGAAGCATAAGTGCCATAATCAGAGCCATTGCCGAAGCATATCCGAGATCCAGCGCGTTCCCCTTCTGATACACATACACACTCATTGTCATTGTCCCGAATCTTCCTTCCGTCATATTGAAGATGACGTCCACGGAATTGGCCACCCAGATAATGCGCAGAAGCCCGGTGACAAATATGGTATTTTTGATCGACGGTATCGTTATGTAGAACAGTTTTTGCCAGCCCACCGCGCCGTCGATCGAAGCCGCCTCGTACATGTCCGAAGACACACCCTGCAGAGCCGCCAGCAGCATCAGTGCAAAGAACGGTATCCCCTGCCAGATAATCGTGATAATAACACTCGGAAAAGCAGTGCCGTCCTGCGCCAGAAAGGGTATTTTTTCATCGATCAGATGAAGTTTCAAAAGCAGGTCGTTTAATACGCCCATATTGCCGTCGTATATCCAGCGCCACATCAGGCCGATCAGGACGCCCGGCGTAACCCAGGGAACCATGCTGACCGCGCGAACCACGCCCCGGCCCCGGAAGCTTTCGTTCAGAAGCAGCGCCAGCGCAAAACCAACCAGAAACTGGAATCCGACTCCGGCTGCCACCCAGACGATCGTCCCCCAAAAAGCAGCGTGAAACTTTCCGTCCCCAAACGCTTCGATATAATTCGCCAGCCCGATAAAGCCGATGTCCTTCGGCCGCCGCAGATCGTAACTCTGAAAGCTCATAATCATGGCGTTTACAACCGGAACAAATACCACGCATAAAATGATCAATACTGCCGGCGCCACAAGCAGATAGGGCCATATGGATTTTTTCTTCACCATCGTTTCATGCCCTCCTTTCATGAGAAAGCAGGCTGCAGCTTGCCGCTACAGCCCGCCTTTTGATACTGTGATTATTGATACAATTCATCCTGCAATGTCTGCATTGCCTCTTCCGCCGTGATGCTGCCCGAAAGCGCCTGCGACATGGTCTCCGGCCAGGTGGTAGAAATCCACTCTGTCGTCGTATCCAGAATCGGCAGAATGCCTGCATAGCTCTGTCCGTCGATGGAAGCCTTCATAAAGCGGTTATTCTGGAAAAACTCCCCTTCCTGTACCGTTTTGCTGACCGGTACGTTTCCGGTGCCTTCGCACCACATCTTCTGTCCTTCTCCTGCAGCCAGATAGGAAACCCATTCAAATGCCGCTTCTTTATTTTCACACGATTCGAAGATAACCGTTTCCGTATCGCCCATGGAAGTCCACTGTCCCTTGCCTGCCGGGAACGGGAATGCGGATACATCGTCGCCGAAGGTCGCTTCCATATCTGCGGAAGATCCGGTATGGTGGATGGTCATCGCTGTCAGACCCGATTTAAAGTTGGCAATGATCTCCTGGAATCCGTCTCCTGCCGCTGTGGGCGGTACATATCCTTTGTTATAAATATCGATAAAGTCCTGCATGCCCTGAATGGATTCCGCTGTCGTCATATCTTCAAAACTGCCGCCGCGGCCATGTACAAAGCTGCCCCACGGCTCCTGTCCGCCGTTGGAACCTCTCATACCAAAACCGTACACGTCAATCTTGCCGTCACCGTCCGTATCCATCGTACATTTTTCAATGGCTGTCAGAAATTCCTCATATGTCGTCGGCACAGCGACACCTGCCTGTTCAAAAATCGACGGTCTGTAATATACATATAACACCTGCACATTCCACGGCATCACATAGATGGAATCGCT
>CATLGN010000070.1 GCA_949935685.1 uncultured Lachnospiraceae bacterium
CGCTTTTTCCTGTCAGAGAAGATTTATTTTGTCTGTGATTCGGTGTGGTACCCGAGTTCTGCCGACAGCCTGCGCGCGGCATCCAGAAGCGGGACGGCCAGTTCGCGTATCCGTTCGTCCGACATTCTGGAAATAGGGGCGGAAATGCTGATGGCATATTCTGCTCTGCCCGTATAATCATGGATACCCGCGGCAATACAACGGACACCCAGTTCGTTTTCCTCATTGTCGAGGGCGTAACCGCGGGTGCGCACCTGCGCCAGTTCCTGCAGAAGCTGTTCCACATCCAGAATGGTATATTCCGTCTTTGATTCTATTTGGGAATCCTTCCAGATCCTGCGCACTTCTGCTTCCGGCAGAGCGGCCATAATGGCCTTTCCCACGCCTGTACAGTAGAGCGGGCTGATCATACCGATAAAAGAAGCCATTTTCATGGAACGCTCGGTATGGGACGGTTCCAGTTTCTGGATATAACAAATATTCTGCGCTACCCGTTTGACGAGATGAACGGTCTCGTAAGTCTGTTCCATCAGATATTTCAGATAAGGCTGTGAGAGGGAGAGCAGATCGATCTGTTTCAGGACATGACCGGATACGTTGACAATTTTCAGCGTCATGTGGTATTTCAGCGATTCGCCATCCTGCCTGACATATCCCATATAGATCAGTGAATTCAGAAGGCGGTGCACCGTGCTCTTATTGAGCTGCAGACGGTGGCTGATCTCCAGAAGGCCACAGGGGCCTTCCGTCGCCAGCATTTCCATAACCTGAAAGATCCTTCCGGCGGACTGGACCGGGTTTTTATCTGTTTCCATGGTATTTCCTTTTCCGATATAAGAACAATTATAACTGCTGTATCAGATGCTCGACGAGTTTGGCAGAGTGTTCTGCCGCAGCTTTTTCGAAAGCGGGGTAATCCATATGGGCGCTGTCGTCGGCCTTATCTGAGATCGCCCGGATGATAACAAAGGGGATATGGTTCAACCATGCGGCATGCGCAATGGCGGCGCCTTCCATTTCCGTACAGAAACTGCCCGGGAAATTTTTCAAAATCGTGTTTTTGACCTGTGGGCTGGATACAAACTGATCACCGCTGACAATTCTGCCTTCGAAAACTTTAATATCCGGATTGACAATTTCACAGGATGCTTTCGCCTGCGCAATCATCGCGGCGTCAGCGGTAAAGGTCAGCGTGCCGAGCTGCGGTATTTCACCGAGCGGATACCCAAAGCCGGTGGCGTCCACATCGTGATAGAGCGTATCCGTGGAAATGACAATATCGCCAATGTCGATCACCGCGTTCAGTGAGCCAGCCACACCGGTATTGATAACATGCGTGACATGAAAGACATCTGTCAGAATCTGTACGCACATACCGGCGTTGACTTTTCCAATACCGCTTCTTACAATGACCACCGGAATATCATGAAGCAGTCCCTCCAGAAAATTCATGGAAGCGCGTTCCAGCGTGTTGGTGATCTGCATATGGCTTTTCAGCGTTTCCACTTCAATTTCCATGGCGCCGATAATACCTATTTTATTCATGGGGCTAATCCTTTCTTATTCATCCTTCTCGGGATAGATCAAATGTGCGTCGTCGATATGGTACAGTGTATTTTCCAGATAGCGGTTGGCCACATATTTCGCCATGTCCACATTATGGTCGAGATAGTTGCCGCAGTCCATGGGAGCTGCCCCGGGCAGGTCGCCTTCGAAATCGCGGACGAACTCAAACATGCCGGTAATAAACGGTACGATGTCTTTGGAATCCAGATCGCCCGCCATCAGCAGATAGCAGCCTGTGCGGCAGCCCATGGGTCCGAAATATACGATTTTATCTTTCCAGACAGCGTCATTACGCGCATAGGTAGCGCACAAATGTTCCAGCGTGTGCATTTCTGCCGTATTCATGCATGGTTCGTCGTTGGGCGACGTCATACGCAGATCAAATGTGGTAATGGTCGTATCTCCGCCGTACGTATCTTTCCGGGATACATAGATTCCGGGCTGCAGTTTGATGTGATCGATGGTAAAGCTGGCAATTTTTTCCATAGTTTTATTTCTCCTGTTTTTATATATTCCGCCCTTGCAGGCGGTAAGTTACCGTATGGTTTATGAGAGGCCGTGGTAGCGGGAACGGTTAAAGCCCAAAATAACAGTAAAAAGCGGGCGAAAAAAGATCAGGCCCAAGGCGAAACCGATACCGTATCCGCAAGTGTCACAGGCTTCCTCCTCCTTATCTGACCATCATACAAAATGTGGAAGGAAAAGTCAATTTATACCTTGAAGCGATACCCTACGCCCCAGATCGTCTCGATATACTGCGGTTTAGCCGTATCGAATTCGATCTTTTCCCGGATTTTTTTGATATGGACCGTAACGGTGGCTATATCGCCGATGGAGTCCATATCCCAGATTTTGCGAAAGAGTTCTTCTTTGGTGAAGACATGGTTGGGGTGTTCGGCCAGAAAGGTAAGCAGGTCGAACTCTTTGGTTGTAAAATTTTTTTCCTCGCCGTTGATCATGACACGGCGGGCCGTCTTGTCAATGCGGATACCGCGGATTTCCACAATATCGTTTGCCTGTGCCTGTGAGCCGACCAGTCTGTTGTAACGGGCCATATGCGCCTTCACTCTCGCCACGAGTTCGCTTGGGCTGAACGGTTTCGTAATATAATCGTCGGCGCCCAGTCCCAGGCCTCTGATTTTGTCAATGTCTTCTTTTTTGGCGGAAACCATCAGGACCGGAATATCTTTCTTTTCCCGGATTTTGCGGCATACTTCGAAACCGTCAATTCCGGGGAGCATAAGATCCAATATGATCAGGTCGAATTCTTCCGCCAGCGCTCTGGCCAGTCCGGTGTCTCCCGCATTTTCGATTTCGACTTCAAATTCGCTCAGTTCCAGATAGTCTTTTTCCAGATCGGCGATCGCTTCTTCATCTTCAATTATCAATATTCTGCTCATCGTTTTCCACCTCTCTATATTTTCTGATTACAAAATGCAGGCAGGCGCCTTCGTTTTCCTGACTTGTGGCCCAGATATAACCGCCGTGATCTTCAATAATTTTTTTCACTATGGAAAGCCCGATTCCGCTTCCGCCCTTGGAAGAGTTGCGGGATGCGTCGGTTCGGTAGAAGCGTTCAAAAATATTGCTTAAATCCCTGGCGGGAATGCCTTTGCCGTTGTCTTCGATCTCCACACGGATGGAATCAATCTCGTCCAGAATACGGATGTCGATGACCCCCTGTGGTTTATCCATATATTTGATGCTGTTGCTGATGATATTATTGATAACCCGTTTGAGCTGTTCGGGGTCGGCGATAATTCTGACGTCGGGTGGTACAAGATTCGAATAATTGAGCCGGATATTTTCGGATTCCAGTTCCAGACCGACTTCCTCCACACAGTCGCGGAAGTATTCGTTGACGTTAATCCGATGAAAATTATAGGGAATCCGGTTAGAATTGATACCGGAATAAAAGGTAAGCTCATTGATGAGCCGGTCCATATCGTTTGCTTTATTATAGATGGTACGGACATATTTGGTCATTTTTTCAGGTGTGTCAGCGACACCGTCCATCAATCCCTCCACATAGCCTTTGATCGCGGTAATGGGCGTTTTCAAATCATGGGAAATATTGCTGATCAGTTCTTTGTTCTGGCGTTCGCCCTGCACCTTTTCTTCCGTGCTTTCTTTCAGCCGCAGCCGCATGTCTTCATAATTGCGAAAGAGATCGCCGAACTCGCCTTTCTCCTCGGTGGAGAGAGAATATTCCAGATTGCCTTCCGCAATTTTCTGCATGGCGGTATTCAGATTACGAATCGGATCAAAAACGCCTTTATGAATCCACTGTGTCAGCATACAGGCTGTAAATAAAAGAATAAAGGCAATTGCAATCATCATATCTGTCAGAAATGACTGGGAAAACAGATTGCTGATCGGAGTGACAATAAAAATACTCCCTTCCGAACCGTCGGAGAACCGGAAATCGGCCTGTTTGACAAGCTTCTGGAGTTGGTGATAATAGTATCCCATATCGGGGTCGGACGTATCATGTCCATAGGATGGGAGATTTTTGAAAATACGGGTGGCGGCTTTGAAATTGCCTGTGAAGTAAAGCGTGCTTCCTTTTCGGACAATAATATAAGAAGCCTTTTCGGCAGCCTGCTCGTTCAGCTCGGAAAGGAAGTCAGTATCTTCCAGTTTTTGCGGTTCGTTTTTAATAATTTCCAGAAATTGGTGGAACAACACGGCAGTCTGTTCGCCGCTTGCCTGAATGGAATTGGAAAGCGCTTCATAGTCAATCGTTTCAAACCCGTATTCCTGTTGAATGGAATGCGTCATATAGGTGCCGATACTCAAATAGGCGATTGCTGTGAGCAGAAGCGGCAGAATAACCATCGTACCGAATGTGATGAACAGGCGTGTCCGTAATTTCATGAAAAAACCTCTCTTTGCATTAAAATCAGTATAACATGTGCGGCGTTTGTTTGTATAAATCCGGGGTAATTAAATTCTAAAATCTTTATAAACAATTGACATTATGATAAAAATGTACTATTTTATTATTATAAAAATAATAATAATTTCTATTATTGATCTGAAAAGGAGAATATATGGCATTAAAATACAGCAGGCAGCGGGAAGCGATCAAAGAATTTCTTTGCGGCAGAAAAGACCATCCGACGGCGGACGGCGTCTATATGGAAGTCCGAAAAGAATTTCCGAATATCAGTCTGGGAACGGTGTACCGGAATCTGACACTCCTTGCGGATCTGGGAGAGATCGCCAGAGTAAACGTGGGGGACGGTGTCGATCACTTTGATCCGAATACAAAGCTGCATTATCATTTTATCTGCCGCGAATGCGGCTGCGTGCAGGATCTTGACATTGACAACATTGTTAATATCAATGAGATGGCGAACGCGAATTTTGACGGGGAGATTGGCGGTAATGTAACATATTTTTACGGCATATGCGGTAAATGCAAGCGCAGGCAGCGCTCATAAAGAATAGTATGCCGCGTTTTCGGGTATCCTTTTACTGACATGAAAGACAGGGAAGAAAAGGAGAACGGATATGAAATTTATATGTCAGGTATGCGGTTATGTTCATGAAGGAGAAAATCCGCCTGAGCGGTGTCCGGTATGCAATGCGCCGGCGGAAAAGTTCAAGGCACAGAGCACGCAGGACGGATGGGCGGCGGAGCATGTGGTAGGAATCGCCAAAGGCGTCAGTGAAGACATTATGGCGGATCTGCGGGCAAATTTCAACGGAGAATGTTCCGAGGTGGGAATGTATCTGGCGATGGCAAGGGTGGCGCATCGCGAGGGCTATCCGGAGATTGGTCTGTATTGGGAAAAAGCCGCATGGGAAGAAGCGGAACATGCCGCAAAATTTGCCGAACTTCTGGGTGAGGTCGTTACCGATTCGACAGAAAAGAATCTGAAAATGCGCGTGGACGCGGAGTACGGCGCTACCGGCGGCAAGTTTGACCTTGCCAAGCGTGCAAAAGCCCAGAATCTGGATGCAATTCACGATACCGTACACGAGATGGCAAAAGACGAGGCAAGGCACGGCAAGGCGTTTGCGGGACTGCTGAAAAGATATTTCGGATAAGAAGGAAACGGCATATCATTGGCCGGGAGATACCAGCGGGATCTTCCGGCCATTTTCAATTCCCGGAAAATATCTTCCTGCGTTTGTCGCGTTCCTTCACAAACAAAATATTGCGCTTCCACTGAAAAAAGTGTACAATGAAAAAAGCTTTATTTTATTTTTTTTGTGCAAAAAGGTGCAAAAAGTTGGCATAAGCAAAAGAGGGGAGGACAGAAAACATGAAAGAGGAAAAACAAAGGGCGACAATTTCCATCAAGGTGAAACTTCTGGGAATTATTTTACCGGTTGTCATCCTGATTATGGTATTGCTGGTGGGAATTTCGTACTTTATTTCCCGCAGCATTATCCGGGGATATTCGGAGGATCTGCTGACATCTTCGATCGAAAATCAGGCCAATCAGATCGAGGCATGGCTGAATGAAAATCTTGCGGCGTTTCAGATGGCCAAGCAGGCGATCGAGCAGACGGATCCGCAGCCTGCAGAGCTGCAGGGCATACTGGACGGGTATTATGGGTTTAACGATAACTACCCGGATGGCTTATATATTGCGGATGCGGACGGCAATCTGATGAAAGCGTCCGGTTCCGGGAAGACGGATGCGGATCCGACCGGGACGGTATGGTATCAGGAAGGTCTGACAAGGTGGAATATGGGCTTTACGAAGGCGTATACGAATGACGCCGGGGCGGAGGTGATCAGCGCTTCCGGCATATTAAAAAGCGATACGGGTGCGCTGCGGGTAATTTCAGCCGATCTGACGCTGGAGCGGATCAGCATTATTGTAAACAGTTATATCGGTATGGACCAGGCGCGGGCGTTTCTTGTCAGCAGTACGGACGGGACGGTACTGGCGCATCATGAGAATGCGTTGATTTCTACGAAACTGAGCGGTTCGAACGATGCGTTTCTGCGCGATATAGGGGAAAAGGTTGCCGGACGGGACTATGCGATGTCGGAAATCGATCATAATATGACGGCGTTTGCCCAAATCCAGGGGACAGACTGGATACTCGTATCCTATATTCCGACGGATGTGATCTATGCGGACATCAAGGGTGTCAGGACATTGATGATTGTGATCGGATTGTTATCGGTTCTTGTTCTGGCCGTTATGGTGGAGCGGGTTGTCCATATGGTGATTCGGCCGGTTAAGGAGCTGACAAGAGTGGTCACAGCCATGACAGGCGGTGATTTTACAATTGAGGTAAAACGGGCCGGCAATGATGAAATCGGCGTGATGAGCCGGTATGTGGAGCGGTTTATCTCGTCCATGCGGGAAATGATCCGGTCGATTCATGCGGTTTCCGGCAGATTAAACGAACAGGCCGGCAACAGCGATGAGGTATCGGGTCAGATGTACGACGCTTCCCGTCTGCAGAGCCAGTCTATGAAAGAATTGAACACTACGGTGGAACAGCTTTCTCTCTCGGTCAATGAGATCGCCGATAATGCAACGACGCTGGCCATGGTCGTTGCCGATACAAAAGACGACGGCGAACAGGTGGAGAGCCGGATGAAGGAAACGGTTGCGGTTTCCGTGCGCGGCAAAGAAGATATGCAGCGCGTGGGCGGCGCCATGAAAGACATCAATGTATCCATGCAGACGCTGCAGCAGGCCATTGACAAGGTCGGCAAGGCGTCGGAGGAGATCAACAATATCACAACGGTGATCGGAAATATTGCCGACCAGACAGATCTGCTGTCACTGAACGCGTCGATCGAAGCGGCGAGAGCCGGCGAGGCCGGCCGTGGATTTGCCGTGGTGGCCGGTGAAATCGGGCATCTGGCGCAGACGAGTGCGGAAGCCGTACATAATATTGAAAATCTGATCGGCGAGATCAATGTACTGGTGGGAGATACGATCAGACAGACGGGAGAAAGCGTAAAAAATATCAACCACAGCAGTACGCTGGTGGGAGACGCACTGCGGACATTTGATACGATATACGGCAACATTGAGCAGGTCAACGGAC
>CATLGN010000071.1 GCA_949935685.1 uncultured Lachnospiraceae bacterium
GTTTTGAATATTCCGGTGGCCATACTGTGCAGTAAAAGCATCAGCAAGCGGTTTACCTTCTTTTCGCTGCTGCAGGTTTTTTTCGCCAGCTTTTTCCTGCGGGTTCTGCACTTTGAACCGTTGTTTGAGGACATTTTGCTGAACGTAATCTTTGGCGGTTTTTCTTACGGCATTATGACGGTCATTGCGCTGAAGGGGAACGCTTCCACCGGCGGCGTGGACTTTGTTGCGCTGTATATTTCCAATAAGCGGGGCAAGTCAATCTGGAGTTCCGTGTTTGTATTCAACGCGGCGCTGATTACGATTTTTGGGTTTATGTTTGGTTGGGAGTATGCGGGATACTCAATCCTGTTTCAGTTTATTTCCACGAAGACGATCGACTCTTTCTATCACCGGTACGAGCGGATGACAATGCAGATTACGACGACCAGAGCGGACGAAGTGATCAAGGCCTATGTGTCCGAATATCGGCACGGTGTTTCCCGCGTTGACGGAATCGGCGGCTACAGCGGAAAAAAGATCAGCCTTTTGCATACGGTTGTCTCCAGTTATGAGATACAGGATATTGCCAAATTAATGCATAAGGCAGATCCCCATATCATTATCAATACCTTTAAGTCACAGGATTTCTATGGCGGATTTTATCTGAAGCCGATTGAATGAGGGATGCCCGTGACGGCATGGCGCTGTCAGGATATTTGTTGTAAAGGGTGAACGTGAGACTTCACCCTTTACAACATAGTGGACCCGCTTGTGATGAACGAAAGGCCGCGAAAAGACGGCGGCGCCGGCGGCATATTTTGATGACTTTATCTGGATTTGGCGGCGTTTGTATAGATATGGATCATGTCTTCCAGAGTCAGTTTTTTTGCGGATCCGGTATGGTTTCCGCAGGCCGCCATACACCGCTCTGCCATTTCTTCAATCTGGCGGCCGGTCGGGTGAACGCCCAGCTCGTCAAGGTTCACAGGCATCCCGATGCTGTGGTAAAAGTCCTCCATAGCCCGGATTCCGGCTTCGGCGATTTCTTCGTCCGTACCTGCAATGGCAATGCCCATTACATTTCGGGCGTAACGAACAAAACGCGGCAGACACTCTCTGCAGACATATCTTGCCCAACTGGGCCAAATAGCCGCGAGGCCCGCACCATGGGTCACATCAAACATACCCCCCAGCTCGTGTTCCAGCTTATGGGACATGAAATCCCCACCATCGTTTCCGCAGCCGGTCAGATCGTTATGGGCCAGACTACCCGCCCACATGATTTCCGATCGGGCCTCATAGTTTCCCGGCTGATGGTGAAGTTTTACCGCGTTTTTCATAACCGTGCGGAGCAGCCCCTCTGCAAGCGCGTCGGTAATCTCCATATTGCCGCCATTGGTGAAATAGCGTTCCATCGTATGCATCATAATGTCCACACAGCCGGATTCCGTCTGATAGTCCGGCAGGGTTTTGGTGTATTCCGGGTTCATCACGGTGAACCTGGGACGGGCCAGGTTGTCGTCATACACTCTCTTTTCACCGGTGTGTTCATTGGTAATGACACAGCCTCTGGACGTCTCGCTTCCCGCGGCGGCAATCGTCAGCACGCTGGCCACCGGGAGGCACTTTCGGGCTGTGCGCGTGTGGGCGAACAGTTCCCAGACATCGTACTCCGGTTCTGCAAGACCATAGGCAATGGCTTTAGCCGTGTCGATAGCGCTGCCGCCGCCAACTGCCAGAAGAAAATCCACGTTATGCTCTTTTCCCATGCGGATGCCCTCGCGGACCTTATCAAGACGGGGATTGGGAACGATACCGCCCAGTTCCCGGAATGCGATACTCTGGGCGCTGAGAGAGGCTTCAACCTTCTCCAAAAGCCCGGAGCGCTTAGCGCTGCCGCCGCCATATACCACCAGCACACTGGATGCGCCGAAGGCTTTTGCCTGTTTTCCGATTTCGTCTTCCGTATTCTTTCCGAAGATTACCTTAGTGGGTGCATAAAATTCAAAATTATAAGCCATTTCTGTTTCCTCCGTTCTGTTGATAAATGTATTATGAAGAAAATATGGCAGAAAAGAAATAAATATGGGGCCTGAAAATAGAAAAATCTGGACAGATATGGTATAATTATTTTAATATTCAGACGGAGAGGATACCGATATGCGTTTATTTGAAACGGATGAAAACCAGGTTGAGCGGATAGAAGGGATGACGGTGGAATATCCCTATTGTCTTCACGAACGGGATCTGACGGATTTTGTAATCCCCTGGCACTGGCATGAGGAATTGGAATTGGGTTATATTCAGGAGGGGGTCAGTAAAATCATTACCGTCGGGGCGGAGTATATGGTTTATCAGGGCGACGGCTTTTTCATCAACAGCAACGTGATGGATATGAAGCGGAACGGAACGCCGGGAGCCAGAACGCTGGAAATCAATCATATCTTCCATCCGGTTTTTTTGAGCGGACACTTCAAAAGCCGTTTTGAAACAAAGTATTTGAATCCGGTCACGAAAAATCGCCAGATCGAGGTTCATATTATCCGGCACGGACATCCTTCTTCCGATCGGATATTGAAAAATCTGTACCAGCTCAAAGAATTGCAAAACAGCCCGGACGCGGAATTTCGAACAAGGAATATTCTTTCCGAGACGTGGCTTCTTCTGTTGGATGAACTTCGCGGGCACCCGGACGGGCATCCGCAAACGGGAGTGGAACAGAGAGACCGGCTGCGGAGCATGATTGCGTACATTCACCGACACTATGCGGAAAAGGTTACGCTGGCGGAAATTGCGAAAGCGGCGCGGGTAAGCGAGCGGGAGGCAACCCGTTGTTTTAAGAAAAACATTGGGCAGAGCCCCGTGGAATACCTGATTGCTTTTCGGTTGAATGAATCTAAAAAGCTGCTCCGGGAAAGCGATCTGTCCATCACGGAAATCGGTTTGCGGTGCGGTTTTTCGAACAGCGCTTATTTTGGAAAGGCATTTCGCGCCGCCTATGGCAGAACACCGGGGGAGTACCGTACAAATGGATATAACGGAACAGTTATGGCTGCTAAAGCAGATTTATGACAGTGAAAATCGATATTATGACAGGAAAGAGAATCGGTATCGGCGCCGGATTCCCGCGCGTATCTCTGCCAGGATGCAGGCGGAACTGACGGAAGCGGGCCGGATGCCGGACCGGCTGTATCAGCCGGGACATGGGGCGTTGTTGGATGAACTTCATCGGCTTGCGCAGACATGGACGATGCGGGAGGCGGCGGATGCCTTTCTGGCCGGGCTGTGGTCGGCACCGTTTCTGTGGCGGTGCGCGCTGCCTGCCCGGCTGATTTCGTCTGCCATGCCGCCGCATCCGTTTACACCGTATGGCGGCAGCAAAGATACGTGCATGATCTGCGGCTTTCGGGAGCGGGCTGTGGATGTGACAGAAGCCTGGTATCATCGGATGACCGGCGGCGCGCCGCTGGACGGAGATCCCGTCGGCTATGTGCTGGCGCTGCGGGAGATGGAACAGGCGGGTGAACGTCCCGTTCCCACGGAATATGACAGATGGATATTCCGGGCGGCTCTGACGGTAATCCGCTGCGCGCCGCCCGGCACGCGGTATGCGAAAATACGCGATATGCTGCACCGGGAAAAACTGCTGCCGGCGTCCGGGCAATCGGTATACGGTTCCCTGCTGGAATCGCTGGCGTTGATCGGGCTGTTGGATACAGCCGATTATCCGGGTATGGCGACGTGTTTCACGACATATGTGAAACGGGACGAACGCCCGTCTGTCCGCGTGGAGGCGCAGGCGCCGCTCGCGTGGTGGAATTCCTCTGTCGGTATCAATTCCGTCGTGCTGGAGAAAATTTTCCCCGATACGGACTGTTCGTCTGTTGATTTGGCAGAGCGCCCCGCGCCTGTGCCGCCGGCGGAGCAGACGATCACCGGCAGTCTTGCGCGCAGAAGGCTGCCCCGCGCCGTGACTCCGAAATCACCGGATGCGGGCAGCGGGCCTGCCGCTGCCGGGGATGTGTATGCCGTTCGCATCCGCGACGACGCATGGATTACCGTCTACTGTTATCGAGCGGCGGGCGGCCGGGCGCTTGTCGAATACCTTGACGGCGTTTTCCCGGTAATGCCGATGAAACCGCAGATCCGAAATACCGTCCGGCTTCGCGGGAGGGAACGGTGGCAGGCCGACGTATCCGCCCTCGACAAGACAACCGGCGTCAGACGTATCGCCAGAGACATGCCCCGCCCCGCAGCCGTCCAGCCGGAACCGGCCCGGATTCCGTTTGTGAATGCAAAAGAGCTGAAACATCTGGCGTGGTGGTGCTTTCCTGAGCTGGGCTGATTGCCCCCGCTACACGACAAACGCCTCCACCGGAAGCATCGTGCATTGCAGGGCTTTTTCCATTTCTATCCTTCACGCATGTTATGTTTCCAGTCTGTTCATTTATGCGTTTGCCGTGTCCCCGCCATTCTTCCCATTGCCACAAAATCCGAAAGGTAGTATAATAAAACAGAAATTTTTGCAAACGGATGAAGGCTATGGAAACGTATAGAAAAATCAAAGATTTTATTATAAAAGACGTCGATAACGCAAATGAGACCAAGCGCGCTTCGGTTATTATGCGTTTTTTTGCGTTGATTATGTGCGCATATTTTTTGCTGCAGGGCATCTGTATGGTGGCATGCGGGGAATGGAACGGGTTTGTCATGAGCCTGCTCTGTCTGGTCGGCTATATGGTGGCGTTTTATTATACCTATCTGAATCACACGCGGACGGCGTTGATCTATACGATTATATCGACGCTGGCGTGGGTTGTCCTGTATGTCTTTTTGTTTGGATGGGACTGTGGCGCGCAGCATTTTATTTTTGTTCTGCTGCTGCTTTTTTTTGTTGCAAGCCACGCGCAAAGCAGGCAGAAGGTTTTGGCGGCGGTTTTGCTGTGTACGCTGCGTCTGGCGTTGTACTGGTATACGAAGATCTATGACCCGCTGATCGAATTTGATACGGTGATTGCGGTTCTGATGCAGATGATCAACACGATAACGATTTTTGCACTGATTACGGCGATTATTATGGTGTTTTGCCAGGATTCCATTGCAATGGAGGAAAAGCTGGTGACATACAATGAAAAGCTGCGGGAAGCGTCCCGCCGCGATCCGCTGACGAAGCTGTATAACAGGCGGGCGATGATGGAATATCTCAATGCGTTGATCGAACAGACGCACAGGCATGGCCATTGGATGAGCATTGCCATCGGGGACATTGATTTTTTCAAGAATGTCAATGATTCCTACGGGCACGAGGCAGGCGATGCGGTGCTGGTGCGGACGGCTGCGCTTTTGGCGGATTGTATGAGCGGAAAGGGGAGGGTCAGCCGGTGGGGCGGCGAAGAATTTCTGCTGGTTTTTGAAGAAATGAACGGCGAGGAAGCGCTGGCGGAGCTGGAAAAAATCCGCATGCTGATTCAACAGCAGCAGATAATGTACAAAGGCCGGATGATTTCGGTTACAATGACGTTCGGACTGGATGAATATGACAGCGGCAGGCCGATTGACAATACGATCAATCAGGCGGATCAGAAACTGTATATGGGAAAACGGCAGGGCAGAAACCGGGTGGTTTTCTGAGAGGTGAAAAAATATGGCGTTTGCGCACTTGCATGTACATACGGAATATTCTCTGTTGGACGGTTCCAATAAAATCAAAGAATATGTAAAGCGGGTAAAGGAACTGGGAATGGACAGCGCTGCGATTACCGATCACGGCGTTATGTATGGCGTGATTGATTTCTATCGGGCGGCAAAGGAAGCCGGCATCCGCCCCATTATCGGCTGTGAGGTGTATGTCGCGCCCAACTCCCGTTTTGACAAGGAGCTGACAGGCGGGGAAGACCGATATTATCATCTGGTGCTGCTGGCGGAAAATAATACCGGCTATCAGAATTTGATTCGGATTGTGAGCAGCGGGTTTACGGAAGGGTATTATTACAGGCCGCGGGTGGACATGGAAGTGCTGAACCGTTACCATGAGGGCATTATCGCACTCTCCGCCTGTCTGGCGGGCGAGGTGCAGCGTTATATTGTCAAGGGGCTGCCGGAGGAGGCAAAAAAGGCGGCGCGCAAGTACGAGGATTGTTTCGGGAAAGGCAATTATTTTCTGGAGCTGCAGGATCACGGCATTCCGGCGCAGAAGACGGTCAATACCGCTCTTTTGCAGATGAGCCGGGAACTGGACATTCCGCTTGTCGTCACGAACGATGTGCACTATACCTACGCGGAAGACGAAAAACCGCACGATATTCTGCTCTGTATCCAGACCGGGAAAAAACTGGCCGATGAGGATCGCATGCGCTATGTGGGCGGGCAGTATTATGTCAAGAGCGAAGAGGAAATGAAGGGGCTTTTTCCCTATGCCTGGGAGGCGGTGGAAAACACGCAGCGCATCGCGGAGCGATGCCATGTGGAGATCGAATTCGGGGTGACGAAGCTGCCGAAGTATGAAGTGCCGGAAGGTTATACGTCCTGGACGTACCTGAATGCGCTCTGCTATCAGGGATTGAAAGAACGCTACCCGGAGCAGGCGGCAGAAGGAGCGGAAGCCGATGCGCTGCGGGAGCGCCTGGACTATGAACTGCATGTCATCCGTACGATGGGATATGTGGACTATTTCCTGATCGTATGGGATTTTATCAATTTTGCCAAGAATAACGGCATTGCCGTGGGGCCGGGACGGGGAAGCGCGGCGGGAAGCCTTGTGTCATACTGCCTGAAAATAACGGACATCGACCCGATCCGTTATCAACTGCTCTTTGAACGTTTTCTGAATCCCGAGCGGGTGTCAATGCCGGATATTGACATTGACTTTTGCTTCGAACGGCGGCAGGAAGTGATTGACTATGTTGGTCAGAAGTATGGACACGATAAAGTCGTGCAGATTGTCACCTTCGGTACGCTGGCGGCAAAAGGTGTGATCCGGGACGTGGGGCGTGTGATGGATCTGCCCTACAGCTATGTGGACGCCATTGCGCGGATGGTTCCCAACGAACTGAATATTACGATAGACCGCGCGTTGGAGATCAATCCCGAGTTCCGTGCACTGCTGGAAAAGGATGAGCAGGTGCGGGAGCTGATCGGTATGTGCCGGCGGCTGGAAGGACTCCCCCGGCATACTTCCATGCATGCGGCCGGGGTGGTGATCTGCCCGGAACGGGCGGACACGTTCGTACCGCTGTCGCGGGCCTCCGACGGTTCGATTACAACGCAGTTTACGATGACGACGCTGGAAGAACTGGGGCTTTTGAAGATGGATTTTCTGGGGCTGCGCACACTGACGGTTATTCAGAACGCCATAGACAATATCCGCCGCAGCACGGGTAAAACGATCGACCTGCAGAAGATGGACTATAACGACAAGGCCGTGCTGGAGGCAATCGGGACCGGAAGGAATGAAGGTGTGTTCCAGATCGAGAGCGGCGGCATGAAAAACTTTATGAAAGAATTAAAGCCGCAGAATCTGGAGGATAT
>CATLGN010000072.1 GCA_949935685.1 uncultured Lachnospiraceae bacterium
CTCCTGCATGTGTATCGGAAAAATATCAGAGCCATCCGTTTTTACCAACGGGAAGGCTTCCGCATCCGTTCCGAACAGACAGATGCGGAAACCGGAGAAAAAGAATACGAAATGATCTGGCAGGCCGGCCGGAACAACGGAAAGGATGAGTATGATGATAAAAGCCATATTTTTTGATATAGACGGCACCCTGTTCTCCCATACAACAAAAAGAATTCCCGAGAGCACCAAAATGGCGCTCTGGCTGCTCCGGGAAAAGGGAATCCGGCTGCTGACGGCAACGGGACGGCATATTATGGATATTAAAAATCTGACGGCAGATCTTCCCCCATTTGACGGCTATATCACGCTGACGGGACAGATCTGCCTGGATGAGAATGAAAAAACGGTTTACGACGCCCCCATCAGGGATACCGAGGCCCGGGGTATAATCGACACGTTTACAAGAGAAGGCCTCCCGCTTATCATTATTGAGCGGGACAGAAAATACACTCTTTTTATGAATGAGACGATTCGCCATACAGAGCAGGATGTCACCGCGCTGATGCCGGAAGTGGGCCGTTATACGGGAGAAAAAATATTTCAGTTTATCGCCTTTGACCCCGAAAACAAAATTGAAACACTGATGAAGCAATTCCCGTCGTGTAAGACGAGCAGATGGAATCCCTTTGCCGTGGACATCATATCACAAACCGGCGGTAAAGTCTCCGGAATCCAACATTTCCTGGAGCGTTTTCAGATCGGTGCACAGGAAATTATGGCCTTCGGAGACGGTGAAAACGATATGGACATGCTCCGTTTCGCCGGAGTGGGCGTGGCCATGGGAAACGCGGCCCCCATCGTCAGACAGCAGGCGGATTATGTCACCGCAGACATCGACGACGACGGCATTTACAAGGCGTTGCGGCATTATGGCCTGTTATAAACCGGACGACGCAAAAAGAAACGCATTCAGGGGTTGTCTCCCGTGAGACAACCCCTGAAAATTTTTTTCTCTGTCAGGTAAATAACTGTACCCAGTGTTTCACACCATTTTCGTCCTGGTATAATCCCACGCCGATATTCTGAAATGACGCATTCAGAATATTGGCCCGGTGTCCGCTGCTGTTCATCCAGCCCTCCATGACCGCTTCCGGGGTTCTCTGCCCGTAAGCGATATTTTCACCGCTGCGGGTATATGACACGCCCTGCTGTGTCAGCGCCGTACTGAAGCTGCTGCCGTCCGGCCTTGTATGCGAAAACTGACGCTTAATCTCCTGTGCCCGCACAGAGGCCGCATTGTTGATGCCGGTCTGCATCTGCAGCGCCGGAAGACCTGCTTTCGCCCGCTCTGCATTGACAAGATTTACGACCTGCTCCACCTCGGAATGCACAACACCATCCGATTCCCCCGGTCCCGGCTGTTCGGGCGCAGGCTGCTGAATGCCCGGCCAATCCGGCTGTTCCGGCGTCGATGTCCCCGGTCCCTGTACGTCAGGGCAGAAATTGCCAATGTTTCCTGTATTATTACAAATTTTTTCCAACGCCTTCTGCAGATCGCCTCCCCGGTAGACATTGCATGTATTTCCGTCCTGCATCCGCACGACTTTGATATTCGCCGCCTGTGTGGTCATCGGCACGCTCCCCGCTATTGCTGCTGATAACAGTGCCGCTGAAATAATCACATTTCGTTTCATCTGTACCCTCCTTAAATGTTACGGATTTATTACATAATTATTACGTTTTCAATCATAACACGTAATATATTGAAAGGCCAGTGGTAAGTTTTTCCAGCGTACCAATTCCCAAATGTCTCGCGGCTCACCGATAAGATGTATATGACAATCTGTCAATTGCCAGTTTTCCATCTGTAATGGAATGATCTTCTGGGATAGCGCTTATATTGGGGGATGCTGTATTAAATTATTCAGTACTTTTTTCAACAACAACTGATGTGCCATTTGCAACAACACCTATCATATTGTTCGCAAACATAATATAATCAAAATCTATTCCAATAATAGCGTTACTGCCTAACGATATCGATTTTTTAATTAGACGCTGTATCGCTGCGTCTTTTGCTCTCTCCAACTTATCAGAAAAATAATTCGCCTCTGTTCCAAAAAAGTCTGATAACGAAGACGCAAATTCTGATAAAAATCCGGTTCCCAGTACAACTTGACCGCTAATCACTCCTTTGTATTCTATAATTCTATAATCGTCAAAGCAATAACCTGTAGTAATCATATGTGATCTTATTTTATAGTTAATATTTTTTATTTCATTAACCTTTTCTTTATACTCTCTGCTCTTCCACAATTCTTCATTAAAATCAGCATTACCAAACTTATATTTATCACGGGTAAGGTTTATCATCTTCCCTAATTCATATCTGTTAATCGACTTTACTTCCTCATCTGTAAATAATATGTCTGTTTTTCCGCAACAATACTCACAAGGTTTATCCTTTTCGCTTGATTCAAAACAATAACCACAGGATTTGCAACATAATATCATAAACACCATCCTTTAACATTTTCATCCACTCTTTTGCAAGCAACACACAAACTTATCACTGTCATACCCTTTATCTGCCAGAATGAACTTGCCGTCCAGATCAAGCAGCTCCTGCATATCCCACCCTGAAATCCCCGTATTCAGCCAGTATAAAATTGCGTTAAGCATGTTTCTTCATGCGCTCTATTTTATCATTTTAGCACTTTGCTTACAATATCCAAGTATTTAAAAACCACGACAAACGCATGAATGAATAAATGGCAAATATTTCGTAAACTGAGAAGGACAGAAATGGAAAATCCGTAACGCCGTATGTTTTCGGCGGGTGTACAGCATTCCGGCTGCATACCTTGCGAAAGGTATTCGCGGTTCACCAGCGCCGAAATGCCTGGCAGGGCATTTTGTGTGCATCTTTATTACAGTTCTGCAGGAACTGTTAATGTCCGAAAAAGTCCGATTTGCGCCCGGATGGCGCATAGAGGACGGTTGTACGCCTGCCGGTATCTGTTGCCGCAACGGTTAGAACCGCTTATGCCTGTAGCCCGGTATGCAGCCGGAATGCTGTACACCTGTCGAAAAACCAAATCCCATCGGAACTTTTCCGTTTCTGTCCTTCAGACATGTTATGTTTACCATTTATTCATTCATGCGTTTGTCGTGATTTAAAAACACACCCTAAACCCAGCTTAAAATCTAAACTATCTTGGCAATAAATTTTGACCCCAATTCTGACCCCAATTGAAACGATTTAAAACGGTCTAAAACCCTATGGTTCAGCCTTAAAATAAAAAAATGCTGAAAATATAATATTTTCAAGCATTCTCTTAACTAGCGAGAGGGGGATTTGAACCCTCGACACTACGGGTATGAACCGTATGCTCTAGCCAACTGAGCTATCTCGCCATATAAATGAGTGGGACCTATAGGGCTCGAACCTATGACCCTCTGCTTGTAAGGCAGATGCTCTCCCAGCTGAGCTAAGATCCCATTCATGCGGGCTGTATTTCCAACCCGCTCTGCTAGTATACTATTATTTGCCATAGCTTGTCAAGTCAAATTTTGCATTTTTTTGGATCTTTTGTATCGGTTCGTCGGAAACGGGAACCGTCCGCCTTACATCCGTTCCGGCGCCGAGAAGCCGAGCAGATCGATACACGTCTCCAGTATTTTCCCCGTCAGCACAAGGAGCGCAATCCAGCCTGCCTTTTTCTCCGCGTCTTCCTCTTTCAGAATATTCTGCTCATGATAAAAATGGTTAAACACATTCGACAGATTGTAAATATAGGCGCATACTTTGTGCGGCGCGGTCTCTGCAAAAGCATTTTCCACCATCGTCTGGAATCCGGCCAGCTCCAGCATCAGGCTCTTTTCCGAAACGCCCTGCGCTTCCCGGAGCGCAGCCGCCTGCAGATCGCCGCCCTGTTCCTGATATTTGCGCAGGATCGACTTGATTCGCGCGATTGTATACAAAATATAAGGGCCGGTATCTCCCTCCGAGGAGCTGAATTTTGCTATATCAAAAATATAGTCCTTGGAAGCCTGATTAGACAGATCGCCGTATTTTACCGCTGCCAGCGCCGCCTGCGCCGCAGTCTCACGCGCTTCTTCCGGGGACATTTTTTCGCCCTCGCCGGAGGTGATTTTCTCGTACATCCGCTCGTTAATGTCCGCGATCAGCGTTTCCAGACGCATCACGCCGCCCTCCCGCGTTTTAAAAGCCTTGCCGTCGGGACCGTTCACTGTGCCGAAGCCCAGAAACTGCAGCGCTGTCTCCGGCTTTACCAGCTTTGTCTTGCGGGCGCAGCGAAATACTTGTTCAAAATACAATTCCTGCCGTTTATCCACAACATAAATAATCGTATCCGGCCCGATCTGTTCCATCCGCTCCATAATCGTCGCCAGATCGGTCGTATTGTACAGCGACGCGCCGTCCGATTTTAAAATCATGCAGGGCGGTATCTCTCTCGTATCGCTCTCCTCTTTGACATCCACCACAAGCGCGCCGTCGCTTTCATGGGCATAGCCTTCTTTTTTCAGATATTCCACCATGCCGGGAATGCGGTCGTGCACATCGGATTCGCCTTTCCAGAGATCAAAATCCACATGCAGCCGCTCATAATTCCGCTTCAAATCCGCCACGGATACGGCAATGATATGATCCCACAGCGCCCGATAGCCGCGCACGCCGCTTTGCAGCTTATATGTGGCCTCCATGGCCTTTTCTTTATAGACGGGATCCGCCTTGGAACGGGCGCTGGCCGCCGGATAGATCTCCTCCAGCTCCGAAATGGTAAACGGCGCTTCCGCAGGGTATTCGCCTTCGTACGTTTCATCGAAATACGGAAGCTGCGGCTGCCGCTCTTTCAGCTCCGTTATAATCAGTCCCATCTGCAGGCCCCAGTCCCCCATATGAATATCACCGATCACCGTATGGCCCATATACCGGGCGATACGCTTAACGCTCTCGCCGATCACAGCGGAACGCAGATGGCCCACGTGCAGCGGCTTCGCCACATTGGGTCCGCCATAATCAATCATAATCGTCTTTTTCTGCGCAGGCATTTCCAGACCAAACTTTTCACTTTCTTCCATTTCCTTCAGATATGCCGTCAGAAAGCCTTCTTTTATTTTCAGATTCAGAAATCCCGGCGGCGCCGCATCCACCTGTGAAAACACGGCGTTTTCCCGCAGCGTTTGCGCCACATCGTTCGCAATCATAATCGGCGCTTTTTTATACCGTTTTGCCCCCGCCATCGCGCCGTTACACTGATATTCGCACAGATCCGGCCGGTTGGAAACCGTCACACGCCCCAGATCCCGCGCATATCCGGCCGCTTCAAACGCCGCCTCCACTTCTTTTGTGATCAAATCCAGTATCTTTTTCATATATTACAGCTTTTCCTTTCAGCTATTATATTTTTGGGTTCCGTTTCTGCCGCGGCCCGGCAGCGCTCCCGCTCCGCCCGGGAAAATACGCAGCCGCAGTAATCCTGCCGATACAGACCATACTTCTCTGACAGCAGAACCGACTGCCGGAATCCGTCCTTTTTCTTAAAATCCGACGGCAGAAATGGAATCGCATACCGCTTTCCCATCTCCCTGCCGATCGCATTCAATCTTTCCGCATCCTTTAATGGGCTGATCGTCAGCGTGGTCGTAAAACAGTCAAATCCCTGCGCTTTCGCTTTCCGCGCGGTTTCTCCCAGACGCAGCGCAAAGCAAAGGCGGCACCGCTGCCCGCCCTCCGGGCACTGTTCCAGTCCCTGCGCCGCTTCCAAAAAGACAGCCGGGTTATACTCCCCTTCCTGCACGGCAATCGGAAAGGCATCCGCCGCCCCGGCATCCCGCTCTCTGTTCAGGGCTTCGATCAGACGCTTTTGTTCCGCCGCCCGCTTCCGGTATTCCTCCTGCTGCGTTATATTGGGATTATAATAAAACACGGTAATCCGAAAAAACGCCCGCAGATATATGAGCACATAACTGCTGCACGGCGCACAACAACTGTGCAGAAAGAGACGTTTCCCCCTGTTTTCTGTTTTTTCCAGTATCGCTTCCAGCTCTTTTTGATAATTCCGCTTCATCGCCAGCTCTCCCCTGTCACAGCCTCCGCATATTCCGCGCCGTATCTTTCGTCAGCCCAGAGACGCCACATCGATCAGCGTCAGTTCACCCGCCATGGCGTTTTCCAGGCTGGTGACAAGCGCACGCGCCGTATCGAGGCTCGTCAGGCAGTTCACACCCGTCTCGATCGCCGTACGCCGGATCAGGAAACCGTCCCGGGACTTGTCACGCCCCTGTGTGGGCGTATCGATCACCAGGTCAATCTTATGTCCGAGTATCAGGTCCATAACGGTCGGTGATTCCTGCTGGATCTTATTGACCTTGCGCGCTTTGATGCCCGCCTCACGCAGCGCGGCCGCCGTACTCCGCGTCGCATAGATCGTATAGCCAAGCTTTTCAAATCGGCGTCCGATCTCAATCGCTTCTCCCTTATCCGCATCCTTTACGGTAATAATCATCTGCCGGAAACGCGGCAGATCGACGCCCGAGCCGAGAAACGCCTTATATAAGGCCTCCTGGAACGTGCGGGCAATGCCCAGACATTCTCCGGTCGACTTCATCTCCGGGCCCAGACTGATCTCCGCGCCGCGTATCTTCTCAAAGGAAAATACCGGCATCTTGATCGCCACATAATCGGCTTCTTTCTGCAGCCCCGGCTCGTATCCAAGCTCCCGTATCGTTTTGCCGATAATGACTTCCGCCGCCAGATCCACAATCGGGATGCCCGTCACCTTGCTGATATACGGCACTGTCCGGGAAGATCGCGGATTGACTTCGATCACATAGACGTCCTCCCCGATAGCGATAAACTGAATATTGATCAGGCCTTTCACGTGCAGCGCGCGCGCCAGACGTTTCGTATATTCCGCAATCTTCTCCTTTACCGCGCCGTCGATCGTATGCGCGGGATATACGGATATGCTGTCCCCGGAGTGCACGCCGGTGCGCTCAATATGCTCCATAATGCCCGGGATCAGAATATCGGTCCCATCGCAGACCGCATCCACTTCGATCTCTTTTCCCTGCAAATATTTATCGACAAGAATCGGATGATCCTGCGCAATGCGATTGATAATCTCCATAAATTCTTCGATTTCCTGATCGTTGATGGCGATCTGCATCCCCTGTCCGCCGAGCACATAGGAAGGACGCACCAGCACCGGATAGCCAAGGCGGTTCGCCACCGCTTTCGCCTCCTGCGCCGTATAGACCGTGCCGCCCGCGGCGCGGGGGATCCCGGTCTGCTCCAGTATCCGGTCAAACAGCTCCCGGTCTTCCGCGGCGTCCACATCCTCCGCCTTTGTCCCCAGAATCGGCACGCCCATCTTCATCAGACTCTCCGTCAATTTAATCGCCGTCTGCCCGCCGAACTGCACGATCGCTCCGTCCGGTTCTTCCAGACGCAC
>CATLGN010000073.1 GCA_949935685.1 uncultured Lachnospiraceae bacterium
TACCGATCATAACGGCCAATGGAATCACGATCAGCATAGCGGCTTTCAGGGCGTTCTGCGTCAGTTCCCGTATCCGGGCAGAATCGTTTCTGCGATACAGTATGCGAACCCTTTCCCGCAGCGTCATGCCCATAATCATAGCCAAAATAACGGGAATCATTGTAAATACTTTATATTTTCCACTGTACATCCCCCACTGGACGGAGATTACGGAGGCGCCCAGACTGTCTTTCATCAACAGCCGAAAACAGATCTGCTGAATCAACAGATACCCCTGTTCCAATACACCATAGAGAATCATCGGAAACAAAGCGGCAAAAAAGGCGGAAACAGAAAACAGAAGCGGCTCCTTTTTCCGTCCGGCCTGTTTTTTATTCTTTTTTCTGTAATACGAATGGGACAACAGATAAATCGGCAGCAGGAATAAAAAGGCCGCCGCCGTGCCGGCCAGTATGCCGGCCGTAAACCCCATAACGGCAAACGATTGGGAAAACAGTTCATTCTGCAGCAGGCCGCCGACCAATTCCCCGCGCTGTTGTCCCAATGGCACGAGAAAAAAAGCGGAAAGCAATGTGACAACCTGTTCCGCAATCATAGAGATCATAACCGGAAATGCCGCGCCGTTTCCGAGAAAATATCCCCGCAGCAGACCATTCCAGGCGGAAAAAATCACAGCCAGCGACAAAACCTGTAACGGCAGCGCCGCCAGCGGCTCCGCCAGAATCCGCTGCGTCACATACGCGCTCCCGAAAAACAGCGCCGCACCCAGCCCGATACCGGTAATACATGCATACAAAAAAGCCGTCTGCATAACTGTCCCTGCGCTTCGGTAATCGCCTTTTTTTATCCGTGATTTCAACAGGCGCGATATGACGGCCGGAAGCCCGTATGCGGAAAGCAGCCATACTGCGGTATACACACCGTATGCGGCAGCAAAAATGCTGTTGCCCTCGTCTCCCCAGATGCCGGTCAGCGGAATCTGCCGAAACACCATACAGGCATTCACAAACAGAGCCGTAACCGCCATGATACCGCCCTGTATGATGAGATTTGCCCCTTTTCCGCCGTTTCTACGCTTTCCCATAAAAGTCCCTTATCCCGTCGTCATTTGTAACCGTCTATTGAAAGTCCCTGGTAATGCCTATGTTCTGGAGCGCGGTAATCTGCTTCTTTTTCATAACGGCAGATTCTTCCGGCTCCATGTGATCGTATCCACATAAGTGTAGCATACTATGCGCCACAAGAAAAGCAAATTCCCGTTTCTGGGAATGTCCGTATGCGTCAGCCTGTTCCTTTATCTTGTCAACCGATATGATAATATCGCCAAGCATCAGCGCGCCGCTCTCCGGGTCAAAGCTGGAAATCCGGTTCCGCTCCGCAACGGAGAAGTCCGCCGGCTGCGCAAAGTCAAGATTGGGAAAAGACAGCACATCCGTCGGCCTGTCAATCTCCCGGTATTCCCGGTTGTAGCGCCGGATCCCCTCGTTATCTGTCAGCAGAATATTGACATGGGTTTCATACGGGCATGCCTCGCTTGTCAGAATTTCGTCCACAATCCGCTCCACAATTTCTTCCAGCGAAAACAGAAATTCGGTCTCCGTATCATTTTCAATATAAAAGCTCATATTACAGTTTCTCCTTTTCACCGGGCGGTTATGATATATGGAAAGTTCCCGTACGGTGACATCTTCCGTTATATGTGTCTCCTGCGCCGTCGGCGGTGTTTCGTATGTATTTTCCTCTTCCTGCGCCGCCATTTTCTGGCGCAGTTCCATCTCCGCCATCAACGCCGCTTCCGGATCCGGCGGCGGCTCCGACGGCTGTTCCGCTTTTACAGCCTGTCCGGTTCCGGTTTCCGCATTTGCGGCGCATTCCCATTGACCGGACTTTTTCAGCGTATAGCGGAAATATTGCAGCAGCAAAAGCAGCAAAAGTCCTGTCAGAAAGAGATTCATCACAGGCAGTACAAACAGTTCCCATGACAACGGCTGCGGCATGAATAATATGATACACGCTGTTTCGGCCGTCAGATAATACAACAGCGTTGTCAACAGCGGTACGCCAGGCCGGAAAGACCGTGCCAGATTGCGAAACAGTAAAATTGCCGCGCCACCGCATAAAAAGTAAAGGAAAAAAATATTGATGGAACTTCCCGTCAGGAATACCGCAGACATCACAATGATCCCATAGGCAAACAGCCCCAGAAAGACATTGCTGAACAGGGCCAGCGCAACGGCAAATACAAGCAGCGGCCACGCCTGTATCGGAAAAAGCGGCAGCGCGCAGGCAAGCCCCATACCACCGGTGAAAAACACGGCAAACCGCATCATATGCCGGTCATTGTCGCGGTCCAGCGACGCATCCTGCACACAGTAAAACCAGGAAAATAAAAGACTCAATATGCCAATGCCAAACATCACACCGTTGCGGAACTGTTCATCGGCGGGCTTTTGGTAATAATAACCGGCCCAGAGCAGCAGCAGACACGGAACCGATAAGAGCAGGATCGTCGGCATAATTTTTCTGATCGTTTTTACCATTTATCCGAAACCCTCTGTCTTCCGTATCCGCGCTGTTCTCTTTTGCCGGTTTCCCGCCTTCCTGCAGCCCTGCGGCTTTTTTCCGCGGCGGCTTTGCGGGCATTCCCGCTTTCTTCATAGGTTTCATACGCCTTTACAATCTTCTGCACGAGCGGGTGACGCACCACATCCCGGCTTGTCAGTTCGCAGAACGCGATCTCTTCCACCCGGCGCAGCACCCGCAGCGCCACATCAAGGCCGGACGGCATGTCCGGCGCCAGATCTTTCTGGGAAGCGTCCCCGGTAACGATTACCCGGGAGCCGAATCCGATACGGGTCAGAAACATTTTCATCTGCGCTGGCGTCGTATTCTGCGCTTCATCCAGTATAATATAGGCATTGTCCAGCGTACGCCCCCGCATGTAAGCCAGCGGCGCCACTTCGATCAACCCCTTGTCCACATTTTTCGTAAAGCTTTCGACTCCCATAATCTGATACAGAGCGTCGTAGAGGGGACGCAGATACGGATCCACTTTGCTCTGCAGATCGCCCGGCAGAAATCCCAGTTTCTCTCCGGCCTCAATGGCCGGGCGTGTCAATATGATACGCCCCACTTCATCATTTTTGAAAGCTGTGATCGCCATAGCCATGGCCAGATATGTCTTTCCCGTTCCGGCAGGCCCAAGGCCGAATGTTATCATATGCTCACGGATGGCGTCCACATATTGTTTCTGTCCCAGTGTCTTCGGCTTTACCGGTTTGCCGTTTACCGTATGGCAGATCATATCGCTGTCGATTTCCACCAGTGCGTCTTCTTTATTTTCATAACTCATTTCCAGTGTATAATTCACATTCTGCTCCTGTATCTGATTCCCCCGCAGGGAGAGGTCAAGGAGATTTTGCAGCACACGCTGCGCCTGCCTGACCTGCCGCTCCGCCCCGGTTATTTTAATCCCTTCATCCCGGTTTACGATTGTCACCATCAATTCCCGTTCTATTTTTCTTACATGACTGTCGTATTCCCCGAACACATTCCGGATATGCTCCGCGGGAACCTCTGTTTTCAGTGTAAATTCCTCCATCGTTCACTGCTCCTCTGTCACCTGTTCCTCATCCGCTGCCTGCGGCCGCTGTGTTTTCGTACTGACAAGAACGCCTGTTTTCTCCACAACCGTAAAATTGGCCCGCATAACATAATGTCTGGAATCCTTTACTATTTTAACATCTTTTTGCAGAATTTGTACCCCCTTTTGTTCTAAAGTTTCCATAATCCGCTGCAGCTTCTCCTGACAGATATTTTTTGCCTGCTCTTTTGTATATTCTTTTTCCGTCAGATCATACTCCCGGTAACAGTAATTTCCAAATGCCACGGGAAAATACAGATCTTTCAGAACTTCCATCCGGTTCTCGCTTACAACGCAGTCGCTTCTGTCATAGGTAATCTTTTTCAGAGAGAGCCGAAATTCCCGGCTGCCAATTCGGAGATAGGGAATGGTTTCTTCCTTGCCGGTATAGGATTTGCACTGATAGGCAATAGGAAGTTTTTCTTCAAACTGATACGCGCATTCCAGATAAACATCTGCGTCTGCCCGGCAGAACATATAGTCTTTGACTGCCGTATCCTCCCCATAGACGGGCACGGCACCGCTGACAAGCATCTCTCCCGCTTCCACTTCGTCTTCTGTCCTGACCATGGGAACGCCGCTTCGGGTAATGATACTGACAATTCTGCCGGATTTGTCAGCCAGCAGATCCATCCCCTCCTGCTGTGTCTCCTCGACCTGCGGCGTCGCCCGGCTGTTTTCCTTAATCTGTATCACCAGCCGGGAACCGTCCAGTCTCGCGGAAGTCCATGTCACCACGTCAAACTCCCGTCGTATGGCCTTCTCCAGCGACTCGATGTCCAGATCTTTCTTTTTGCTGCCGCAGCGAATCTGGTTTTCTTCCAGAAAGTCCATCAATACGTCTGTCGTGACACTCTTATTTCCCGTAATCTCAATCGCCCAGATAAAATGGGACATACCATGGAGGAACAGCAGACAACCGAGCAGACCCAGAATAAAGATACTCCGTCTCCGCATCCGGGGAATAAAAAAGGGCAGGCCATATCGCTGCAAAATGGCTACCCTTGTCTTTGTTTTTTTCGTAACAGGCTTAAGCTGCCGAAAGCCCCTGATGCTGATACACATTGTGTAGTACGCGCCATGCCGTTCAATATCCCATAAAAGAATATCCCGATTGCCGCACAGATTGATAAAACGTTCCGGGGAATAGCCCCATACCCGGATTTTCACATATCCCCGCAGTAAATGAAACAGTTTTTCCATTGCCGCCTCCTGTTATTCATATCTGACACACTGGATACATCCGCTGATCTTCATATCTTCATTCGTATAATAGTCAATGGACAACCCTTTTCCCGCAATGCAGATCTGACAGGTCTTCCCCTGCAGGAGCACAAAAGTATCGCTGTATTCGATAATCCCCTTATAATTTTCTATCCAGGCTTCGTGGTTTCCGGTCAAAGTGACAATAGAAGCTCCCAAAAGCAAATCTTTTGGGAGCTTTAAGGAATCCACAAGCTGTTCTTTTCTGGAAACGAGTTCATAAGCCCCGGACCCGCGGTCCCTGCTGTTTCTTCTTTTCTTCATACCTCAGTATATGCGGGACGACTCGGGCGTTATGACTCCTTTTATCAGAAGACTTTCCGGCGGTTTTTCCGGGCTGAACGTATAGGCGCCCAGAAAACGCTCTGCCGCCTGTGCCATTTTATCTCTGTCATTGCCGTACATGACGGCGAGCGGCTCGCCCTTTTTCACATAGTCTCCGGTCTTTTTGCACAGCGTCAGGCCGACCGCGAGATCGATCGCGCTTTCCTTTGTCTCTCTGCCGCCGCCAAGCAAAAGAGAACACATTCCGATCTCTCCGCATTCGATATGGGAGAGATACCCCTCCGCCTCCGAGCGGATTTCTTCCGCATACGCCGCCTGCGGAAGCTTCTCCGGATGAAAGACCGCCGTTTCGTCGCCGCCCTGTGCCCGGATAAACGCGGCCATCTTGTCCAGCGCCCTGCCGCTGTCGATCGCCTCCCGGAGTTTTTTTCTGGCTGCAGTCTCATCCGCAGCCTGTCCGCCTGCCATCAGCATATAGCTGCCAAGCGTCATGCACAGCTCTACAAAATCTGCCGGTCCCCGGCCGTTCAGGGTATCGATGGCCTCCCGCACTTCGATCGCGTTGCCGACTGCAAACCCAAGCGGCTGGTCCATATCCGAGATTACCGCATATGTTTTGCGCCCGGCGTTATTCCCGATCGTCACCATTTCTTTCGCCAGTGCGAAGGCATCCTCCCGGGTCTTCATAAAAGCGCCGCTTCCGGTTTTGACATCCAGAACAATGGCATCCGCGCCGCTTGCCAGCTTTTTGCTCATAATGGAACTGGCGATCAGCGACATATTGTCAACGGTTGCCGTCACATCCCGCAGGGCATAGAGCTTTTTGTCCGCAGGGGCCAGATTTGCCGTCTGCCCCATAATGGCGATACCGATCTCATTCACATTCCGCAGAAACGCTTCCGGTGAAATATCCGTCGAAAATCCCGCAAAACTCTCCAGCTTGTCGATGGTGCCGCCGGTATGTCCAAGCCCTCTGCCGCTCATCTTGGCAACGGAAATACCACATGCGGCAACCATCGGCGTCAGCGCCAGCGATGTTTTATCCCCGACCCCGCCGGTGCTGTGCTTATCCACCTTAACGCCGCGGATACCCGACAAATCCAGCGTTTCCCCGCTGTGCTCCATACTCTCTGTCAGATACAGTGTTTCCGCTTCGCTCATGCCCTGGAAATAAACGGCCATCAACATGGCGGACATCTGATAATCCGGAATCACGCCGGCTGTATACCCCTGTATCATTTGGGAGATTTCTTCCCGGGACAACGCCAGCCCGTTTCTCTTCTTCATAATCAGATCATACATTCTCATACGGTATTCTCAATCCTCCGCTTCCTCGTCATCCTTGCGCATCGGGCTGTAACGCGATGTGCCAAGCGGCCGGTCTTCCGTAACGGTCCCGTTCACTGTCACTTCCAGATAAGAGGCCGCCGCCAGACCGCCTTTGCGCACGGCATGCAGTCGGTACGTTGTGCCCGCCGTCATCAGTTCGCTCGTATAGATATTGACCGTCACACTCTTTCCTTCCGTATAGGCCTCAAACAGCACCGGAAACGGATAGTCGTTCCGAATGCGCAGATCCTTGCTGCCACTGGAAATGGCCGCGTCCATGCCAAGCGGCAGATAGCTGACCGGCATGCTGTGCGGATGACGCTCCAGAACGGTCAGGCCGCTGTTCATCGCCGCATTGTACACCGTCGAACTTACCTGACAGATACCGCCGCCGATCGCAGGAACTACCTTTCCGCTCATATAGGCGCCGGCTTCCCGATAACCGTTCGCAGAAGTACGGGGAAGAAAAGCCTTGTTCATGGAAATTTCCTCTCCCGGATACAGCACGGTTCCGTTCAGGTTCCCGGATGCGATCTGGACATTTCGGATGCGGTTGGAAGAACTTCCCCGCAAACTGGTTGTACAGCTTCCTTCCAGCGAATATTTGTTCGCTGCGATCTCTTCCGGGATCTCACCGCTTACCAATTCCAGGCAGTTCTCATCCAGCACCGTCTCCCGATTGTCAGGCGCGGAGCCTGCCAGTATCATCAGAAGCGTGTGGTATATCTGCTCTTTTCCGGTCGCATTGATCTGATAGTAAGACGTGCCCTGATATGTCTGTATCGTATTGGACGCCCCGTCATAATAATAGAAAGCGTCGTCTCCTGCCGGCACGCCCGCCAGCGCCGCGTTTATTTCGGCGATAAAGTCATCCAGAAGCGCGGTATCGGGGATATGGACAAGTCTTGTGCCGTACCCG
>CATLGN010000074.1 GCA_949935685.1 uncultured Lachnospiraceae bacterium
ACGGTCGCCGCTGCCTTTCGCCCCGCTTCCGTCTTTACGGCCGCCATCCTCTTTGCGCAGAAGGCGTTCCCACGCACTTATGTTCTCCGCCCCGCATCCCGCTCCCGTCTCCGGCTCTCTGTCCGCTTTCACAGCCAGCATGCCAAGCCGCTGCAAAACTGCCAGGCTTTCTTCCAACGCCGAGCCTTTGTACGTCTTTCGCAGCCAGTTCTCATACCCCATCCCCTTTTTGATATATACAAACGCGGCATACAGCGACAGACCGCCGGCGCGCACACGGTCCCTGTGCAGTTTATGCAGCTCGCGTATCACCTGCGCATCAACGCGGTGATACGCCGCCAATACCCCAAAATCAATCTGTTCCCCGTCGCAGCTCTCTCTGGCAATGCCCCGAAACGGCCGGTTCATAATACGGTAAAAATTCTTCCTTGTATTGTCTCCGTACACAAAACGCAAATAGGCCGTAATGTCTTCCGTTACGAAATGGCCGGACATACTTTGCCGGCGTACCGGACTCACGCAGGGAATGCCGGCGCCGTGTAACAGCGCTGTCAGTGCGGCGGCATCGCCATGTCTGCGAAACAGTATCGCCGTATGGGGCAGTGCGCCCCGCCGCTTCCGCTCCTGCAATATCCGGCAGATCTCCGCATTCTGTGCCTCCCGGTCCGCAAATCCCCGACAGATCACGCTCTGCTGCGCGGCGCGCTCCCGCGCGGGGCGCTGCGTCTTGACAAATCGGTTTTTGTTTTCCCGTATGACCCGGTCCGCCGCCCGTATAATATCCGGCCGGCACCGGTAATTTACCTCCAGAACAATCTCTTTCGTGCCGGGATACCGCTGCGCAAAAGAAAGCATCGACGCCGGCTCTGCGCCCCGGAAACCGTAAATCGACTGATCGTCGTCCCCGACTGCAAACAGATTATGTTCCGGCTGTGCCAGCATCGCGAGAATCCGCTCCTGTATCGGCGCAATATCCTGATATTCATCCGCCAGAATATACCGGAACCGCCGCTGCCAGGCATGCAGAACAACCGGCCGTTCTTCCAGCAGGCGCAGACATTCACAGGCCATATCATCAAAATCCAGCTTGCCCGCCTCCCGGCACAGCCGCCCGTATCCGTCGAAAATAGCCCGCACCTGTTCCTCCGACGCTGTCTCCACAGCCGGCAGCGTTTGCTCACGGAAGCTCTGATTTTTCCATCTGCCGACGGCATCCAGAAATGCTTCCGCCAATTCCGTATCCAGGCGCTGTCCGCGCAGTATCTGCCGCATATACGTCTGTTTTTCTTTTTCCTGTAACAGTGAAAGGGACTGTTTCGGGGAACTCTCCCGTAAGATATGATAATAGATTGCATGAAAGGTGCCGAAACGGACAGGCAAAGGCGCCTGCACCGACGCCGCAAAGCGCTGTTCCATCTCCCGTGCGGCGGCTTTGGTAAACGTAACGACCAGAATATCGGACGGCGGTACCTGCATCGTTTCGATCAGATAACGGAGCCGTTTTGTAATTACCATCGTTTTGCCGCTGCCCGGGCCCGCCAGTATCAGGGCAGGCCCGTCGCCGTGGCATATCGCTTCCCGCTGGGAAGCGTTACATTGTCTGAGATCATTCTGCAAGCAGCGCAATCCCTCTGCGAATCCGCTGCAAAGATTCTTCTTTCCCAAGTATTTCCATAATTTCCGTAGCGCCCGCAGGCGTCATCTGTTTCCCGGAAACCGCCGTCCGCACCGGCCACATGACATAGCCGTTTTTGCAGCCCTTTTTCTCCACATAAGCCAGCAATGTCTGATACAGCGCGTCGTTGCCGTAATCCTCCTGCTCCTCCAGCAGCGGAAACAGTTCGCGCAGCACTTCCAGCGCAGATTCGCATGTCGTCTTCATCTTCTTATGGCAATACATAGCCGCATCATAAGCCGGCAATGTCTCAAAAAAGTCAACCAGACCGGGGATATCCGGAAATACCTCAATGCGCGTTTTTACCATCTCCGCAATCTTGCGCAGATCGAGATCCTTCGTTATCGCCTGGCGCAGATATGGCAGCGCTTTTTCATAAAACAATGCAAAATCCATCGCCTTGATGTATTCGCCGTTCATCCATTTCAGCTTTGTATAGTCGAATACGGCCGGCGACTTGGAAAGATGATGATAGTCGAACGCTTCCACCAACTCCTGCAGCGAAAAAATCTCCCGGTTATCTGACGGACTCCAGCCCAGAAGCGCCACAAAATTGACAATCGTCTCCGTCAGAAATCCCTGTTCCGTCAGATCTTCATAGGAACAGTGGCCGCAACGCTTGGAAAGCTTGTGATGTTCCTCGTCGGTGATCAGCGGACAGTGCACATAGACGGGCACTTCCCATCCAAACGCTTCATAGAGCCTGTTATATTTCGGTGAGGAAGACAGATACTCATTTCCTCTGACCACATGGGTAATCCCCATCAGGTGGTCATCCACCACATTGGCAAAATTATACGTGGGATACCCGTCGGATTTGATCAGTATCATATCGTCCAGTTCACTGTTTTCCACCGTTATTTCGCCGTATATCTCATCCTGAAACGATGTCGTCCCCTCCGTGGGGTTATTCTGCCGGATGACATAAGGCACATTGGCCGCCAGCTTTTCCGCAATCTCCTCCGGCGAAAGGGAGAGGCAATGCTTGTCATAGACGTTGATCTCTTTTCCGTCCACAACCCTTGCCAGAGACGCCAGACGCTCTTTGTCGCAAAAACAGTAATATGCCTCGCCTTTGGCAATCAGTTCTTTCGCATACTGCAGGTATAACCCCTTCGCCTGCCGTTCGCTCTGTACATAAGGCCCCACGCCGCCGTCTTTGTCCGGTCCTTCGTCGTGGACCAGGCCGGTATCCCGCAGCGTGCGGTAAATAATATCCACCGCCCCCTCCACAAGCCGTTCCTGATCGGTATCCTCAATCCGTAATATAAATTCGCCGCCCGCATGTCTGGCAATCAGCCAGGCATACAGCGCCGTACGCAGATTGCCTACGTGCATACGGCCTGTGGGGCTGGGCGCAAATCTTGTTCTGATCTTTTTCATTTCTGTGATTCCTCCGCTGTCTCAGGGGAAGGCAGTTTCCGCTCTGCCGCCGCCTTAAATTTGCCGACTTCCTTCGCCGCCGCCACAACGGGGATATTCGTGCCCGCACCGGCCACGCAGCCGCCCGGACATGCCATGCCCTCGATCAGGCAGCCTTTTTTCTTGCCGACTTTGGCGAGCATCAGCATCTTTTTACACTCCGCAAGGCTTTCGGCATGTTCGATATTGACCTCCACATCGGGATAATACTCCCGGATGCAGTCTTCGATCGCGCTTGCCACACCGCCGGCCACGCCGTATCCCCGCCCGGCCCCGGTCGCGCCCTTCAGCTCGTCCATAGCCGCGATTTCTTCCAGCAAAATCCCCTTCGCCTCAAACATACCGGCCAATTCTTCAAAGGTAATGACAAAATCCACATCCGAACGCACCGTCCTTCTCGACGCCTCCAGCTTTTTGGAAGCGCATGGGCCGATAAAGACCACGCTCGCATCGGGATGCTCTTTTTTGATAATCCGGGCCGTAGCCACCATCGGCGTCAGTTCATTGGAAATATTGCCGATCGTCTCCGGGAAATATTTCTTCGCCAGCATCGACCACGACGGACAGCAGGATGTGAGAAGAAACGGCAGATTTCCGGTCGCCACCTCATGCACATAATGCTCCGCCTCCGCCATCGCGCCCAGATCGGCGCCCAGCGCCGTCTCGTACACATCCGCAAAGCCCAGTTCCTTCAGCGCCGTCTTTAACATATCCGGCGTCACCTTCGGACCGAACTGTCCGGCAAAAGCCGGCGCAACCTGGGCAATGATCTTTCTCCCCGACTGCATGGCGCGGATCAACTGAAATATCTGCGACTTGTCCGCAATCGCCCCGAACGGGCAGCTCACCATACACTGTCCGCACGACACACACAGGTCGTTGTCTATCACCGCTCTGCCCGACTCGTCACTTTTGATCGCTCCCACACCGCAGGCAGCCGCGCACGGTCTGACCTGATGCGAAATGGCGTCGTAGGGGCAGATGGCCTTGCATTTGCCGCAGCGGATGCACTTTTCCTGATCGATATGGGATTTTCCGTTCACCATGGAGATGGCGCCCTTGGGACATACTTCATGACATGGATGCGCCACACAGCCCATACAGCGGTCCGTCACTTCGTACTCATTAACCGGACACGCATTGCAGGCCGAAGGAATCACCTGCATCAGCGGCGGTTCATAGTATTTTTCGTCTATATTACTCTCTTCCATGCCCTGCGACACATGCACAGGGACATTTTCCGGGCGCAGGCTCATACCCATCGCCAGCCGAAGCTGTTCCCGGATAATGGCCCGTTCCCGATATACACTTTCCCGATAGGTGGATTCCGAATAATCCACAATCCGGTAAGGCAGCGCTTCCATATCGTCAATCAGATTTTCCGAATAATAGGCAAGACTCGCGATCTCCTTGAAAACACGCCGCCGCATCTTTCTGACCTGTGTTTCAATACCTCTCATAAACTCCTCCATCCTATGCAAAACTACGCTTCCGTTTTATTGTCACACAAATAAAAGCGGAAATCAATACCCAATCAACAGACGGCCCGTCTGATAGATGAGCACCGCAGCCGTCCACGCCAGAAGTAACTGAAACAATACCATCTTCGCCGTAAATTTCCAGGAGCCGCTTTCCTTTTTCACGGTCGCAATCGTCGCCGCGCAGGGAACATACAGCAGGCAAAAGACCATCAACGCATAGGCGTTCAGCGCACCGAAATCCGGTTTGATCATGCGGATATGACTGATAATCGCCGCCATCCCCGCCTCGGAATTGGCATTGCCCACGCCAAACAGGACGGCAAAGCTGGAAACGACCACTTCTTTTGCCGAAATGCCGGAAATCAGCGCCACGGCGATCTGCCACATATCCAGCCCCGCAGGTTTCAGTACCGGCATCAATCCTCTGCCGATCACGGCGCCGAAGCTGTCCGCCGCATTGTCAACCATACCGTGCGGGCCAAAATTCAGCACAAACCAGATGATAATCGAAGCGACAAAGATTGTCGTCCCCGCCTTTTCCAGATAATCCTTTAACTTCGTCCACACATAAATGCCGATTGTCCTGCCGTTGGGCCGCTTATACTCCGGCAGCTCGATCAGCAGACAACCGTCCGTCCCCTCTCTGCTTTTCTCCCGGCCATGCAGGACAAGCGCCGCCAAGATCGCCACCCCCATGCCAATCACATACATCGAAAACGCCGCCAATACGGCGCAGGACGGGAAAAACATATCGGAAAACAAAACATAAATCGGCAGTCTGGCGGAACAGGACATAAACGGCGTAATCAGCATTGTCTTGCGTCGGTCACGCTCCGTTTCCAGCGCGCGTGTCGCCATAATCGCAGGCACCGTACAGCCGAATCCCAGGACCATCGGCAGAAACGCCTTGCCGGAAAGCCCCGCCTTGCCCATCAGATTATCCATAACATACGCCACGCGGGACATATACCCGCTGTCCTCCAGCAACGCCAGCGCCAGAAACAAAATTACGATATTGGGGATAAAGGTCAGAATGCCGCCGACTCCCGCTATGATACCGTCCACAATCAGAGAGATCAGCCACGGCGCACAGGCCGCCGAGGCAAGCAGCGCAGATACCCGGCCCGAAAAGAACGCCAGCAGCTCCTCAAAACCCGCCTTCAGGAAATCCCCCACCGCAAAGGTCATAAAAAAGACCAGACACATAATCAGCAGGAAAACCGGCACACCCCAGACAGGATGCGTCAGCACACTGTCGATTCTGTCCGTAAACGCCGCCTTTTTTTCTTTATGAAAAAGGACTTCCTTAACGATCGTCTCAATATAGGCATACTTCTTCTGAATGATTTCTTTTTCGTAGCTTTTGTCCACGACATTGATAATGGAAATGGGGTGCTCATTGCGCACATCCTCGTCATTTTCCAGCAGCTTGATGGCATGCCAGCGGACACACGAATGATCCGGGAAACGCGCCCGCATCATCACTTCCAGTTTTGCAATCTTATTCTCAATCTCGTCCCCGTAAGTCAACACATTGCCTGCGGCGCCTTCCTCACAGTGGTGTACCACGGCGTGAAGCAGAATACCAAGCCCCGTGCGCTTCGCCGCCGATACGGACACAACCGGAATGCCGCCGAGCATCTCCGGCAGCCTGTGCAGATCGATCTCCATGCCGCGTTCTTCCACAATATCCATCATATTCAGCGCCAGGATTACCGGTTTTCCGAGTTCCAGAAGCTGCAGCGTCAGATACAGGTTCCGCTCCAGCGAAGACGCATCCACAATATTGACGATCGCATCAATGTCATCGTCCATCACGCACTGTCTCGTCACCTTCTCCTCAATCGTATAACACGTCAGAGAATAGATACCCGGCGTATCCACAATCGTCAGGCCGCAGTCTTCATATTCCGCGTAGCCCTCTTTCTTCTCCACGGTGACACCCGGCCAGTTTGCCACCTTCAGGCGGGAACCCGTAACGGCATTGAATAACGTTGTCTTGCCGCAGTTGGGATTTCCCACAAAAGCCGCCCGAATCTGCTTTTTCTGCCCTGTCATACGCCGTCTTCCCCCTTTTTTCCCGCGCGCGGCGCCGGCTCTTTTACTTCAATGCAGGCAGAAATATGCCTGCCAAGCGCCAGGCGGGTCCCTCTTACCTGTATGATCATGGCTCCCTTTTTTTTCCGGTTTAAAATTCTTACCCACGTGCCGTCATTAATCCCCAGCGCCTGCAGCCTGCGGGTCACGGCTTCTTCTACAAATACGCCCTCCACCTGATAGGAAGCGCCTGCTGTTCCGTCATATAAAGTCATCACTGTTGTCCTGCGTACCTTCCTCAAAGATAAAAATATCTTATCACAGATGGCAGGTAAAGTCACGCGCATTTCGTGTGCCTTACACGACAAACGCATGAATGAATCAATTGTAAACATAACATGTCTGAAGGACAGAAACGGAAAAGTTCCGAGGGGATTTGATTTTTCGACAGGCGTACAGCATTCCGGCTGTATACCCGCCGAAAACATACGGCATTACGGATTTTCCATTTCTGTCCATCTCAGTTTACGAAATATTTACAATTTGTTCATTCATGCGTTTGTCGTGCATGTTCATTTCAAGTTCCTGGTTCGCCCGAAACGGTTTATTAAAATAATACAAATTCCTGCCAGAGAATGACAAAAGAAATGCGGAAAAAAAGCGGGAGAAGCCCCGTCAGCGCCCTTCTCCTGCCCTATTCCCGCTGTGCTCTGTCCGATATTGCGAATTTGGTCTTATCAACAAATTTTTTATGTTCCTTTTAAATACACAAGTTAAAACATCTGCACCAACAAATCAATTGGGTAAGTGCTGTCAATCA
>CATLGN010000075.1 GCA_949935685.1 uncultured Lachnospiraceae bacterium
ATGCCAGTTCTCGGCAAAAGATTTCTGGACGGGCTGCGGAGCAGATGTGGCTCTTTATAAGAAGATCATGTATACCTCCAATTTTTTTTATAACGAAGGATTGGAGAAAGCGAATGTACGGGACTTGTCCGGTGCGGTCATCAGTTTACGGCAGAGTTTAAAATTTAATAAAAACAATATCCAGGCGAGAAATCTTCTGGGACTGGTATATTTTGAGATGGGAGAGGTCGTAAAAGGGCTCAGCGAGTGGGTGATCAGTAAAAACCTCCGTTCCAAGAAAAATATTGCCGACGATTACATCAATATGATTCAGGATAATCCGAGCCGCCTGGAAACCATCAATCAGACAGTTAAAAAATACAATCTGGCGCTTGGCTACTGTCAGCAGGACAGTCTGGATTTGGCTGTAATCCAGTTAAAGAAAGTCCTGTCCCTGAATCCCAAATATGTGCGCGCCCATCAGCTTCTGGCGCTTTTGTATATGAAGGCGGAAGAATGGGAGAAAGCGAAAAAGGAGCTGGATAAGTGCAGGCGGATTGACACCGGCAATACGACGACCCAGCGGTATCGCAAAGAAGTCGAAACGGTGCTGGAGGCTGCCGCCGGGCCGAAACCGGGAACTAAGACCAAAAAGAAAAAGGCCGCAGAGGATGTGGTCAAGTATCAGAGTGGAAACGAAACCATTATCCAACCGGTCAATAACCGGGAAAGTAAAGGTGTTTCGGTCGCGCTGAATATCGGAATCGGTATTGCGATCGGAATTGCCGCCGCCTGCTTTCTGATTCTTCCGGCCCGTCAGAACGCGGATACCAATAATGTACAGGAAGAGCTGCGGGCAGTCAGCGAACAATTGGATAAAAAGACAAGCACCATCGAAGAGATGGAGCAGCAGACAAAACAGCTTACGGAAGAAAACGAAAAGCTGCGGCAGGATTTGAGTCATTATGCCGGTAACGACGGGCTGCTGGAAGTGATAGACGGGCTGCTGGACGCGGTCAGCGTCTATATGGAAAGCCCCGATAATGTGGAAAAACTGGGTCAGGCGCTGGAAAAGATTGACAGAGACGCGGCCAGTCAGGTGGAATCTCCCAATTTTCAGTCTCTTTATCAGATTTTGCTGACACAGGCGGGACCGTCTGTCGCGGATTCTTATTATAAATCCGCCATGGATGCCTATCAGAAGGAAATGTACGAAGACGCGATTACCGATTTTGTCAAAGCGTCCGAGTACGACCCCGAAAACGGCGACATCTGGTATAATCTTGGCAATGCATACCGCCAGAACGGCGATAAAGAAGAAGCGATCGAGGCGTATACGCGCGTTGTGGAAAATTTTCAGGGAACCGAAAAAGCGAGAAGATCACAGAGCTTTTTGCGTGAGTTAAATGAAGAATAACGACATATGGAGACCGGAAACGGACAGAATACAAAAGAGGGCATGACTGCGGGATGGCAGTCATGTCCTTTTGTATGATACGGGAAATTCGGAGAATTTCCCGTATCAGGAAGCATAATTTCGTATGCTGGAAAGAGAGGGGATATTGATGGACGAGCGTTTCCATATCATTGATGATTATCTGATGATCCGTATGCCGGAGGAGATTGATCATCATCAGGCAGCGGCGCTGAGTGAGCAGGCGGACCGATACATTCTGGAAGAACCGGTGAAGCATATTGTATTTGATTTTGAGGACACCCGCTTTATGGACAGTTCCGGCGTGGGCGTGGTGATCGGACGGTATAAAAAGATCGCCTGTTTCGGCGGCAATGTCTATGCAGTCAATGCGGACAGGCAGATCAGACGGATTATACGCATATCGGGATTGAAAAAAGTACTGAAACTTGTAGAGGAGGATACGGATGAATAACGAAATCAAACTGGAATTTGACGCGATTTCCGCCAATGAATCGTTTGCGAGGGTGGCGGTGGCTGCGTTTGTAACCCCGGTCAACCCCACGCTGGAGGAACTTGCGGATGTGAAGACCGCTGTTTCCGAGGCCGTGACCAATGCCATTATCCACGGATACGACGGCAGGCAGGGGAAAGTTTTGCTGCATTGTATTCTCCGGGAGCGCACATTACATATTGAAGTGAAGGACACGGGAAAAGGAATCGAAAATGTGGAAAAAGCAATGGAACCGCTCTTTACCACCAGACCGGAACTGGACCGTTCCGGCATGGGATTTTCCTTTATGGAAGCGTTTATGGACGATTTGCAAGTGCTGTCTGAGCCGGGGGCAGGGACCTGTGTCGTCATGAAAAAACGTTTTGCGGATATGTCTTCCGAACCGCATGAGGAATAGCCTATGGAAGAGACCGCAGTACTGCTGACACAGGCGCAGGCCGGAGACAGAGCGGCAAGAGAAGTACTGGTAGAGAAAAACCTTGGGTTGGTGCATCATATTGTGAAACGATTTGTCGGACGGGGATATGATGCCGAAGACCTGTTTCAGATTGGCAGCATCGGCTTGATGAAAGCGATTGATAAGTTCGATTTATCTTATGACGTGAAATTTTCCACATATGCAGTACCGATGATCGCAGGAGAAATCAAACGCTTTCTGCGGGATGACGGTATGGTAAAAGTGTCGAGAAGCCTGAAAGAGAACGGCTTTAAGGTGCGGCAGGCGGCGCAGCAGATCGAGAAACAGTCGGGCCGGGAGGCGACGCTTGCACAGATCAGCGAACTGACCGGCATTTCCGTGGAGGATGTTGTGATGGCGTTGGATGCGACTGTGGAAGTGGAATCCATTTATAAATCCGTTTACCAGAGCGACGGCAATGAAATCTATATGGTTGACAGGCTGGCTTCCGGCAAAGACGAAAACGAGACGGTATTAAATCATATGTTGTTGGAACAGCTTTTGGCGGAATTGAACGGCGAGGAGAAAGAACTGATTGCGCTGCGGTATTTTCAGGACAAAACGCAGGTGGAAGTAGCGAAACAACTCGGCATCAGTCAGGTGCAGGTCAGCCGACTGGAAAAGCGGATTTTACTGCGGATGCGCGGGCTTGCCAAGTAAAGCGACATGTTGTAAAATAAAAATTACGAATGAGGAAATGTGATGAAAATATATTGTGTCAGACACGGCGAAACAGCATGGAATAGAGAGGGAAAAGTACAGGGCAGCGCGGATATTCCGTTAAACGAAAACGGCATTGCGCTGGCGGAAGTTACATCGGAGGCGATGCGGGATGTCCCGTTTGACGTTATCTATGTAAGCCCGCTGATCCGTGCGCAGAAGACGGCCGCAATTATGAAGCGTGACAGGGAGATCCCGGTGATCACAGACGCCCGCCTGCAGGAAATGGGTTTTGGAAAGTATGAAGGAACAAGCGTCCGGGCAGCGCGGGAACAGGAAGAAAACGTACTGCATAATTTTGTCTGCCATCCCGAACGCTATCGCGCGCAGGACGGCGAAGACTTTTCACAGGTGATTGCCCGTGCCGGAAGTTTTATCAACGAAGTGCTCCTACCGGCAGAGGATCGCTATGCACATGTTATGATCGCATCGCACGGCGCGTTGATCCGCTGCTTTCTCCGATGCGTGGAGGAGCGGCCGCTGGCCGATTTTTGGAGCGGTATTCCGCAGCGGAACTGCGCCGTCACCATACTGGAACTGCAGGGCGGCCGGCTGCGGATATTGGAGGAAGGAAAGCTTTATTATGAAAACAAAACGGAGAGTCCGTTCCGTTTATAAAAAGATAAAAAACAGCAAAGAATCGCGGTTTCGCGATTCTTTTTTGCTGCCGTATATTTTGCCCGAAAAATATCCATACTAAACTGCAAAAAGAGGGAAATGAAAAGAAACGGAATGTATGGAAAATAAAGTCATTTATATCAAACCAAACCGGAATGCGGAGGTGGGCGCACCCGACGTGTTTTTGAAAGACATTGCTTCTGTTACGAGCACGGACGAACACCTGACGGCAAAGGCAAAAGCGCTTAAGGTGTATCAGTTCCGGGAAGGGCAGGAGAAGCGGGCCGTTATCAGCAATCTGAAACTGATTGAATTGCTGCAGGGTCTGGAAAAGGGCGTTACCGTGGAAAATGTCGGTGAACTGGATACGTTGATCAAGCTGGTCAAAGTGCCGGAGAAAAAGGGGCTGCTCGTCTGGTGCAAGGTGGTGTTCGTGGCGCTGATCAGCTTTTTCGGAACGGCATTTACGATTATGGCATTTCACAACGATGTGGGAATCCATGATGTTTTCGGACGGCTTTACGAACAGGTGATGGGCGTCAGTTCGAATGGCTTTACCACATTGGAAGTCACGTATTCGCTTGGTCTGGCAATCGGCATTACAATCTTTTTCAACCATATCGGCGGACGGCGGATTACGGCGGATCCCACCCCCATCGAAGTGGAAATGCGTGTCTATGAGAAGGATGTGGACGATACGCTGATTGAAACGGCAGAGCGGGAGGGAAAGACAATCGATGCTTCTTAAACGAGTCATGTTGGGTGTTCTGGGATGCAGTTTCGGACTGATGACGGCAGGCGGTGTGTTTACCGTACTGCTGGCCGTGGGCCTGATTCCGCGCTTTGCCGGCAAAACCCATACCGGAAACCGGGTGATGCTCTATGAGACAATGGTGATTCTGGGGACGCTGACGGGCGATATATTGAGCGTATTTGAGCCGTATACGCATCTGGGAACCCTGATGGTGGGAGCGGGTGTTCCCGAATCGCTCTGGCGGATTGCCGGGGAAGCGATTTTGCTTTGTTATGGTGTGTTTTCCGGCATTTTCATTGGCAGTCTGGCTATGGCGATTGCGGAAATGCTGGACAGTATTCCGATCTTTGCCAGACGAATTGGATTCCGACATGGTTTGGGTGTGGCGGTGTTGGCCATGGCGCTGGGGAAAATGGCGGGATCGTTATATTATTTTTATGAAAGAATGTATCTGTTTGGAGGCTGAGCGATGTTTGGCCATATTACGGTATCGGGCGCGGCAGATGCGCCACAGGAGGTGTGAATATGCAAGAGGAAAAGAAAAAACAATACCAGGAATATGTAAAAGAAGTAACGCCCACCCACAATCTGTGGGTACTGATGGCAAAAGCGTTTGTAACAGGCGGCCTGATCTGCGTTGTGGGACAGGCGATTTTGAACTATTGTATGACCGGACTGGGAATGGACCAACAGACAGCCGGAAGCTGGTGCTCTCTCATACTGGTTTTGTGCAGTGTGATTTTGACCGGGTTCAATATTTATCCCCAGATCACCAAATGGGGCGGCGCCGGCGCGCTGGTGCCGATTACCGGATTTGCCAATTCTGTGGCCGCGCCTGCCATTGAATTTAAAAAAGAAGGACAGGTTTTCGGCATCGGATGCAAGATATTTACCATAGCCGGGCCGGTGATTCTGTATGGCATTTTTACAAGCTGGCTGCTGGGGTTGATTTATTGGGGTGGGAAGACGTTGGGATTTTTCTGATGAGCGCAGAAAAAAGCATATGGGATAAATGCTGTGAGCAGGGTAACGGGCTAAGGAGTTTCAACGAGGTTCGTTGGCCTGCTTTACGTTTTGATTTCTTTCGATTATAATATTGATATGTTAAAGAAGCGTGTAATAACGGAATTTCCAAAATAGGAGCAAGTATGGGAGAACTGTTTGAACTGGAAAAGTTTGATTCCTACAGAGAAGATAACCGCAGGGAAGTTAAAAGAGCAGAAGGCGGTCTGCCTAATAGCTTGTGGGATACCTATTCTGCTTTTTCCAACTGCTATGGCGGCGTTATTATTCTTGGAGTAAAAGAAGATAAAACAGGCAATTGGCATACAACCGGACTGAAAAATGCAGCAAAATTGAAAAAGGATTTTTGGGATACGATTAATAACCGTAAAAAGGTGAGCATCAATCTTTTGAAAGATGATGATGTGGAAACTTTCTCGGTGGCTGGTGCAGATGACGTGATTATGGTAATCTGGGTACCAAGTGCAAAGCGAGAGCAAAAACCGGTGTATATTAATGATGATTTGTTTGGAGGAACATTTCGCAGAAATTGGGAGGGAGATTACCACTGTACCAGATTGCAGGTAAAAACAATGCTGAGAGATCAGGCAGAGGAAACTATGGATATGGAAGTGCTTGAGGAGGCGGAAATTCAAGATTTGAATCAGGATTCCATTCGCGGCTATCGCAACAGCCATAAATCCTTTAAACCGGGACATCCCTTTGAGCGGCTGGACGACAGTGAATACCTCAGGGTGATTGGGGCAGCAGGGTTTTCAAAAGATGATAAAGAGCTTCATCCCACTGCAGCCGGAATGCTTATGTTTGGCAATGAGTATGATATTGTGAGATATTTTCCGGAATATTTTATACAATAAGTTGATTAAGGATATTAAGATTCCGTTTAAGATAAAGGGCGGTTTTCGGGTTGATGATACGCCGGTTCACAGGGCGTTGCGGGAAGCGTTGGCTAATTATATTATCAATACGGATTTTTATGGAAAATATGGCGTTCTCATAATCAAGGAAGATGATAAAATCATATTCGAGAATCCCGGTTATATCAGACTTGGAAAGGAACAGATGCGCAAAGGAGGAAAATCTGACCCAAGAAATAAGAGCCTGATGAAAATGTTTAATCTGATCGATATTGGTGAGCATGCGGGAAGCGGAGTGCCTAATATTTTTAATGTATGGGAAGACCAAGAGTGGGAAGAACCAGACATAAAGGAAAGTTTTGATCCGGACAGAACATCCCTGACTTTAAAATTCATTAAAAAACAAGCGATAAAAACAAGCGATAAAAAACAAGCGATAAAAACAAGAAACAATGAGAAGAAAATCAGGTTGTATTTACAAGATAATGAGACAGCAAAAACCAGAGCTATTGCAGAATTACTGGGTTTGAGCATGGCAAGGACAAGAGAGATACTCTCTGTAATGGATGACGTCGAGGCGATAGGGGGGGGGAAATAAGACAAGGATATATCGATTGCGAAAGGAATTGTAATAGACTGACAAATATTTAATTTTTCAAAAACCAATGAGTTCTAATTTGACAGAAGCGGAAGGACAGGTTTTCAACACCTTTCGGCCTTTCAGCTGATTTACCTTGAACAATGCCCTGCGCTCTGTTACAATGCAGATAAAAGGAGGGAATGGCGATGAAAGCAAACGTATATTTTACAGAAAAGATCGATCCCGATCAGATCGTGAAACTGTACAAAATGACCGGAAGGGAACTCACAGGCCGGGTAGCTGTTAAGCTGCATTCGGGCGAAGAAGGAAATCAAAATTTCTTGCAGCCCGATTTTTTCAAACCTATGATCGAATATGTCAGCGGCACGGTCGTTGAGTGCAACACCGCCTACGACGGTTCCCGCAATACGACAGAGCGTCATCTGAAAACATTGGAAAAACACGGTTGGAGCAAGTATTTTAAAGTTGCGCTGTTAGACGGAGAGGGACCGGAT
>CATLGN010000076.1 GCA_949935685.1 uncultured Lachnospiraceae bacterium
GGCTACAGGCATAAGCGGTTCTAAGCGCTGTGGCATCAGATACTGGCAGGTATGCAACCGGCCTCTATGCGCCATCCGGGCGCAGGTCGGCCTTTTCCGGACATCCCTGTCCGGAAATTGCGGGTTGCGGCGCAGCGATAAGAACCGCTAATACCTTCCGCAAGATGCACGGCCGGAATGCTGCGCCCCTGCCGGAAGTTCATAATCCAATCAGGATTTTTTCCGTTTCTGTTTTTTATATGTTGTGTTCACAGTCTGTTCATTCATGCGTTTGTCGGTTGTTTCTGCATTTTGTTCAGTTTACGCAGCAAAGGGATTCCGATCAGTATGCCGAGGATTGTCGTACATATATCGGCGCCCATCTGTGCATGGAGTAATCCGCTCAGTCCCCACAGATGATTGAACAGATACAGAAACGGGATATGAAAGAGGCACTGTCGTCCAAGGTTTACCATCATGGCGCGCACGGCGTCCCCTGTCGCCTGAAAGGTGCACATCATGGACATCTGTATCGCCATAAACGGCACCACCCATGCGTATGCCCGCAGAAACCGGACGCCGGCTTCAATAATCCGGGCATCGCTTGTAAACGCTTTTACAAAAGCCGGTGCAAGCCAAAGAAACGGCACCAGCAATATCAGGCACAGACAGGTTCCGGACAGAAGCGTGAATTTCAGCGCGGAAAGCATTCGTTTTATTTTATTTGCGCCGTAATTATAACCGGCGAACGGCATATAGCCGGAGACATAGCCTATGGTAATCATAAACACCATGTTGATCAGTTTTCCGGCGACCCCATATGCCGAAATGACATAATCGCCATAGCCCACAGCCAGATTATTCAGGAGAATATTAGAAAAACTCATAATAATCTGGGAAACAGAGTTCGGCAGCCCGATTTTTAACACTTCGTGAAAAATCCTTTTACTGGGTTTCAGGTCGCGGGGCGCGATGGAGAGAGACGTTTTCCCCTTCAGGAATATGGTCATATAATAAAGCACCGCAAAAAAATTGCCGATGATCGTTGCCCGGGCTGCTCCGGCTGCCCCCTGATGCAGGAGGAGGATAAAGACCGGGTCCAGAATAATATTTAACACCGTGCCAATGACCATCCCGATCACAGCCTGTTGAACGAGCCCCTCGGAACGGAGCAGGGCAGGCAGAATAATCTGCAGGGTCATGACAAAGCTGAATCCTACAATGATATACAGGTACGACCTTGTCGGAGCGATTGTATTTGCGCTTGCCCCCAGAATATGGAGAATCGGTTCCATAAATAAAAGGCACAGGGCGGTCATTGCCAATGTAATGCCCACAGACACATAGACGGAGACCGCGCTTGTCCGGCGGACCTCCTTTTCTTTCCCCATTCCCAGACAGTGGGAAATGTAAGAGGGCGCGCCGTTTCCGAAAATATTCCCCACAGCCTGAATGACCATAAAGACAGGAAAAGCAAGGGAGACGGCGCCAAGCTGCACCGGGTCATCCAAAAGACCGATAAAATACGTATCTGTCAGATTATAGATCAGGGATACGATCGTAGACAGTACGGTGGGGACGGCCAGTTTTAAAATTGCCTTGGGAACCGGCATATGTACCATAATGTCCAGATTATCTTTTCCCATAGAATACTTTTCTTCCATAAAACAAACAGCCTCCTGATTTAATTACACTTATGTTGATTATTCCTGTTTTTTATATTATAATCTGGCAGAGACGTTATCAATGGGCAGCTTTGCGGGTATGTTGTTTAATCCACACGGATGCGAATGTGTTGATTAAACGGATCAATGACAGGGATAAAATGGGAACGAAATATAATTTCGGCCGATGCAGGGAGAAAAGATATGATACGGGAACCGCAAAATGATCTCCGGTACATGAAAACAGAAAACCTCATACGGAATACTTTTTGCGACATGCTCCGGGAAATGGACTATGCGCAAATCACAATCAAAGAACTGACAGACAGGGCAATGATTAACAGGAAAACGTTTTATCTTCACTATAATTCGCTCGATGAGCTTTTGGGCAGGCTTCAGACGGATATTTACGCACAGGTTCTTGAACTGACGGCCGACATCCGGCTCCCCAGGGATTTGGAAAAACTCGTACGGGTATTTTTTCAGTTTTGTACGGAGAAAGACGATATAACCGAAAAGATCATATGCAGTCAGGGGAACTTTTCCGTTGGGCAAAGCCCGGCCGACTATGTTATGAAATCAATGTTTCACTATTCGGCTCCGGGAGACAGCCGTTCTGCTTTGGATGTGTTTGAATGTAATATTATTGATGCGTATCTGAGAGGAAGTATTATTTTTATGTATTCCCAGTGGGTGGCAGATGAGCGCAGGATACCGTTAGAGCGGTTAATCGAACTCACGACATGGCTGGTCTCTCAGGGAATCAGAAAACTGAAACTGTCGGAATAAGCGGGGATGCCGATCACCGGAGCCGGCTTTTCCGCTTCGAATCTATTTGTTTTTCCCCGATATTTATAGTATAGTAAAAGAAATGTTATACTAATAAAATCTATAAAACGCCGGACACAGAACGTCCGGCAGACAATAAAACGGAGGCATTGGCAATGGATTGGAACAAGTGTACGGCTTATGAGGTCATAGCGCGGCGCGGCATCCCGGAACTGCATTCTGAGAGCTGTCTTCTCAGACATAAAAAAACGGGGGCGCGGATTGCGCTGTTATCGAATGACGACGAAAATAAAGTATTCTATATCGGGTTTCGCACGCCGCCGCAGGACAGTACCGGTGTGGCGCATATACTGGAGCACTCGGTACTGTGCGGCTCCCGGCGCTTTCCGGTGAAAGATCCCTTTATCGAACTGGCGCAGGGCTCGCTGAATACGTTTTTAAACGCCATGACATATCCCGACAAGACGGTGTATCCCGTGGCAAGCTGCAATCTGCAGGATTTTAAGAATTTAATGCATGTCTATCTGGATGCGGTTTTTTATCCGAATATCTATCAGGAGGAACATATTTTCCGGCAGGAGGGCTGGCATTATGAGCTGGAAGATATACAGGACGAACTGAAGATCAACGGCGTTGTCTACAATGAGATGAAGGGGGCGTTTTCCTCTCCGGATGATGTGCTGGATCGGGAGGTGTTCGCGTCCCTGTTTCCGGATACGCCTTACGGCGTGGAGTCGGGCGGGGATCCGGCGTGTATTCCGGAACTGACGTATCAGGCGTTTCTGGATTTCCACGGCAGGTATTATCATCCCTCGAACAGCTATATTTATCTGTACGGCGATATGGATATGGCGGAGCGGCTGCAATGGCTGGACGAGGCGTATCTGTCTCATTTTGATGCGCTGGCCATCGACTCCCGGATCGTGGAGCAGCCGCATTTTATCAAGCCGGTGGAAGTGAAAAAAGCGTATCCGATCACAGACGGTGAACCGCTGAAAGACAACGGGTATCTCGCGTATAACGCGGTCGTCGGCAGCAGTCTGGACCGCGAGCTGTATGTGGCCTTTCAGATATTGGATTATGTGCTCTGTTCCGCGCCGGGCGCGCCGTTGAAGCAGGCGCTGACCGATGCGGGCATTGGCAAGGAGATTTACAGCGTCTATGAAAACGGCATTCAGCAGCCGTATTTCAGCATTGTCGCCAGGAATACGGATATTGACAAGAAAGAAGCGTTTCTCACTGTCATCCGGGAAACGTTGGAAGGGCTGACAACGCAGGGAATCGATAAAAAGGCGCTGCGCGCGGCCGTGAATTATTATGAGTTCAAATACCGGGAGGCGGATTTCGGCTCGTATCCCAAAGGACTGATGTACGGGTTACAGGCGCTGGACAGTTGGCTGTATGATGAGCGGCAGCCGTTTCTGCATGTGGAGGCGGGGCAGACATTCCGCACGATGCGGGAGAAGGCGGAGACCGATTATTTCGAAAAGCTGATCGCGGAATATCTGCTGGACAATCCGCACAGCTCTGTTGTGATGGTGGAACCGGAGCGGAATCTGGCGGCGCGGCAGGAGCGGGAGCAGAGAGAGAAACTGGCGGCGCGGAAGGCTGCCATGAACGGGCAGGATCTCGCCGCGCTTGTGGCGGAGACGAAAGCGCTGGCGGCCTGGCAGGAGACGCCGGATCCGCAGGAAGCGGTGGAGACGATACCGCTTTTGCGGCGCGAAGATCTGAAAAAAGAGGCGGAAGGCTATCAGAACCGGACAGAGATGTGCGGCGAAACCGTAATCCTGCATCATGATCTGGTGACAAACGGCATCGGCTATGTAAAGCTTCTGTTTGACATCGGCAGTATCCCGAAAGAATATTTTCCGTATATCAGTGTATACAAGGCGGTTCTCGGTCTGATGGATACGGAGCATTATGGGTACGGAGATTTTTTTAACGAAGTAAACCTGCAGACGGGCGGCATCAGTACGGCGCTGAATGTCTATGCGAGTGTCAAAAATCCGGATGCATACCGGATTATGTTTGAGATCCGCACAAAGGTATTTTATGATAAACTGGATCAGGCGTTTGCACTGATGCGGGAAATGTTATTGGAAACAAAACTGGAAGATGAAAAGCGGCTGCGGGAGATTATCAGCGAGGCGCGCTCAAAGGTACAGGCGGGATTTATGAGCGCGGGCCATACATTGGCGGCGCTGCGGGCAATGTCACATTTTTCCGCTCCGGCGAATATATCGGAGCAGTTTGGCGGGTTGTCAATGTACCGGCTGCTGGAGGAGATTGACGACCACTTTGCGGCGCAGAAGGCGGATGTGATTGCCAAATTAAAGACGTTAAACCGTATGATTTTCCGGCCGGAGAATCTGACGGTGGATTATACGGCGGAGACGGAGGGCTGCAAAGGACTGTCGGAAGCGGTTTCGGCGCTGACGGCGGCGCTGCACACGGAGCCGGTGGAAAAGGAGAACTATGTGCCGGTGGTGACACGGTGTAAAGAAGGTCTGATGTCTTCGGCACAGGTGCAGTATGTGTGCCGGGCGGGCAACTTTATGAAAAAGGGATTTCCCTATACCGGTGCGCTGCGGGTGCTGCGGGTGATGATGGGATATGAATATCTGTGGAGTCAGGTGCGTGTAAAGGGCGGCGCCTACGGGTGTATGTGTAATTTCGGCCGGCTCGGGGACAGCTATTTTGTTTCTTACCGCGACCCGAATCTGCAGAAGACGATCGACGCTTATCTGGGGGCGGCTGATTTTGTGAGGAATTTCGAGGCCGATGAGCGGACGATGACCAAGTTTATTATCGGCGCGGTCAGCGAAATCGATATGCCGCTGACGCCGGCGGCGAAGGGAACCCGGTCGCTGGGGGCGTATCTGACCGGTATGACATGGGAAGAGACGCAGAAGGAGCGGGATGAAATGCTGCGGACCGCGCCAGCGGACATTCGCAGGCTGGCGGATTATCTGGATGCGTTTCTGTCGTACGACTGTCTGTGCGTTGTGGGAAATGAGGAGAAAATAAGGGAGCGGAAAGAGCTGTTTGATGTTCTGGAGCATCTGTCGCAGGGCGGTGCGCAGGAGTGAGATAACGGCGAAGGGAGGAACGTATGAAACGGTTTACCAGGGAGAAAAAATGGCGGCTTGCGCTGGCGTTTACAGTGGCAGCACTTCTGAGCGCGTGCGGAGGCGGCGGTTCCATGATGATGGAATCGGCTTCCGAGGGCGCATATGACAATGGCGCCTATATGACGACAAAGAGTGCGCCGGCGGACAGTGCGGCGGGATATGTGTCCGACGGCGTTCCCGCCGACAGTTATCTGGCGGAGTTTGACGATGCCGCGGAACTGCCGGAGGCGGAAGCGGCTGCGGCGGAGGAAGGCGCGGACACCGGCGGGAGAGCGTTGGAGCCGCTCGGTGATCCGGTCGGGAAAAAACTGATTAAAAATGTTGATCTGGAGGTGGAGACGCAGCAGTATGACGAGCTGGTGGCCAATATCCAGACGGAGGTGACGTCACTGGGCGGATATGTGGAAAATTTTACGGCCAGTGATTATAACCAGGGGAAAACGCGGAATTGTTACCTGACGGTGCGTGTGCCCGCGGAGCATCTGGACAGTTTTGTAAACCGGGTGGCGGAAAAATCCAATATTCTGTACCGCAATGAGCGCGTCGAGGATGTCACGCTGCAGTATGTCGATCTCGATACCCATAAAAAGGCGCTGGTCACGGAGCGGGACCGGCTGTTGGAACTGCTCGAAAAGGCAGAGAATGTGGCCGACATTATCGAGATCGAGAGCAGGCTTTCCGAAGTGCGGTATCAGATCGAAAGTCTGGAGTCACAGCTCCGCGCCATCGACAATCAGGTGACATACAGCACGGTTTACATCAGTATCCAGGAGGTGGAAGTACTGACGCCGGTGGCGGAAAAGAGCGTGTGGCAGAAGATTGCCGACGGCTTCGGCTACAATGTATACCGGGTGCTCTGGGGACTGGAAGATTTCGCCATTGGCTGTGTGATCAGTCTGCCGTTTATTTTTGTCTGGATTGTTCTGATTGCGGTATTGTTTGTGATCAGCAGGCTGATCTGGAAAGGGCATTGCAGGCGGCAGGAGAAGCGGCGGAAAAAGGCGGCGGAGCGGCAGGCGCTGGAAGCGGAATATGAAGAAATTCCGGTCAAAAAGGAAGCGGACGCACAGGAAGCGGCAGGCGGAGAAGATGCGGGAGAAAAAACGGAATGAAGGAACAGTTTAAATCGGGCGTTGCGGCGCTGATCGGGCGGCCCAACGTAGGCAAATCCACATTGATGAACCGGCTGATCGGCCAGAAAATTGCGATTACGTCCAAAAAGCCGCAGACAACGCGCAATCGGATCCGCACGGTGTATACAAGTGAAGATGGACAGATTGTCTTTCTGGATACGCCGGGTATACACAAGGCGAAAAACCGGCTTGGCAATTATATGGTAAGCGTGGCGGAAGGGACAATCCGCGACGCGGACGCGGTTTTGTGGCTGGTCGAGCCTTCGACCTTTATCGGCGCAGGGGAGCGGCACATTATAGAAGTGCTCAAAAAATGCAAAACGCCGGTGATTCTCGTGATCAACAAAACCGATACGGTAAAGCGGGAAGACGTGCTCCTTTTTATCGATACATATCGCAAAGAGATGGATTTTGCGGAGATTGTTCCGGTATCGGCCCTAAAGGGAGACAATACGGATACGCTGATCGACTGCATTATGAAATATCTCCCCTGCGGCCCGGCGTTTTATGATGAAGATACGGTGACGGATCAGCCGCAGCGGCAGATTGCCGCGGAACTGATCCGGGAGAAGGCGCTGCGC
>CATLGN010000077.1 GCA_949935685.1 uncultured Lachnospiraceae bacterium
AGAGTCGATGGAAGCGATAACAAGGCAGTTAGCGCCGCTGGCGATCATGTTCTCAATCTGGGAAACCTGAGCCTGTACATCATCCTCTGCATACTGAAGGTCTACTTCATAGCCGAGCGCTTCCAACTGTGCTTTCATGTTCGCACCGTCGTTGATCCATCTCTCGGAAGACTGTGTAGGCATTGCCACACCAACCTTCTTGCCGTTTGCCTCTGCCGCCGGAGCTTCCGCTTCCGCTGCATCTGCGCCCGCATCCGCTGCCGGAGCCTCTGCTGCATCTGCGCTTGCGTCTGCCGCCGGAGCTGCTGTCTCAGCCTGTCCGCTGCCGCCGCAGCCTGTCAACAGAGTTGCTACCATTGCCACGCTGAGCAATGCGCCTAAAACTTTCTTTTTCATGCTTTTTCCTCCCTGAATCTTAAAGTTTTAAAGTTGTATTTACAATCCATACAAGTTGTATGGTCTTGTACATTTTAGCTGTCCCGGGAAACCCTATCCGAAATCCGCCTCCCCGCTTTGTGCGCTTTGTATATTTTTTGTCACTTTTTTGTCGATTCATATGACATCTTTTTGCCGCCGAATGAATATTCTCTCTTCCGCGTATGTTAATATCATATAGTAAGCACCTATATTTGTCAACACTTTTCAGAGAAAATCGTGTACATTTTACAAAAGTTGTTCTATACAACTTTGTTCGGATAAAGCAAAACAGCAAAAAATGCGCCAATCCGGAAAGGTTGGCGCACATTCAGCGTTTGATCAAATTTCGGATTACGAGTCATCTTCGGGCGCAGAAGGCGCCGAATCCGCCTCCCCCTGTCCGTCCGGCTGCGATTCGGCTTCCGCTATGGCAGGAGCTGTTTCTTCCTCACCGGCATCCAGCTCTCCGCCAACATATCTGCCGTTTAAAAGCCCCATACCGGCAACCAAAACGAGAAGCACGCCGATAATCCCAAAGGCAATCATAAAGGCTCCCAGAAAATATTTATCTCTGCCCTCTCCGTGAACCACGCCGTCAATCAGGCTGTAAGATGTATATACCAGATAGGCTCCTACCATGACCCTTATCATAAGAGAAAATCTGGGCGGCAGATTTTTCGTCGGTATTTTCTCCACCGAGGTATTCTTTTTCCGAAACATTTGGCACCTCCAAATTTATTTTTTCTTATAGTATACCAAAAACCGGCGTGTTTCACAATGTTTTCAGCGACTTCACCTTCCGCTCTGTCACCCTGTCCTGCGGTCCGATACGCCCGCACAGAATCGGAGAATGCGGGTCATACGCCTCCGCATTTTTGCGCGCAGCCTCAGGACTGTGATTCGCATAGCAATACCGGCATCCGGCCATACAGGTATGATATGTCCCCACTTCCACGCTTTCCATACAGCCGCACGCCGGTCTCTGGCTTTTGTCTTTCCCGCCGGTCAGCCGACGTCCGATCACGTCTTCCAGAAGCGCCTTATCAATGCAGCTCCCCTGTTTTACACCGACCCTTTGCAGATCATACGGCTCCGCACACGAGGTAATCTCCATGCCGTACGTACGCGCAACTGCCGCAAACGCTCCCGCCAGCGCAGACATTTCCTTCTCGGATATACGCGCAATATGCAACGCCGCGGTATTGCGCTCTGTCTTCTTATAGTAATCCAGAAAGCTGATCACCACCCGCTCCGTATATCCCGACAGCGCGGCCGCAATCTCCGCAAACGCCTTCCTGTGATACGCCGCCGTATACCTGTCACTGATAAAAACCGGGTCATACCGCCAGATCACGCGCCGCGGGCCTGTTATCGCGGCCAGTTCCCGAAACACGGGAATCAACACGCCTCTCTTATCCGGCAGCCCCGGCTCGACATCCCTGCCATATCCGGTCAGCGTAAACTGGACATAATACGGATACGCTCCCAATTCATCCAAACGAGAAAGCAGTCCCGCCGGATTTTTGGTCCAGAATACAATGCCGTCCACAACTGCCGGCGACAGACTGATCCTGCTGACCTGATGCGCATTCATCGGATTTCTGACGCAGAGAAACCCTTCCTGCAGCCGATTATAAAACCAATCGGCATAATAATTCGGTATGTCCGTCCTTCTGCTGACACTCAGAATCATAAAAATTGATTTCCTTTCGTTTAAATCATATCCTGCACCGTACGGCAAACGCATCAATGAAAACTGTAAACAGGATATTGGCAAGGGATAGAAACGGAAAAAGTCTGACAGAATCATGGCTTTCCGACAGGGGGGGACCAATCCGGCTGTGCGCCTTGTGAAGGGTATTAGCGGTTCTTGCCGCTGTGCCACAACCCGCAATTTCCGGACACGGATGTCCGGAAAAGTCCGACCTGCGCCCGGATGGCGCATAGAGGACGGTTGCACTCTTGCCCGTGTCCGTTGCCACAGCGCTTAGAACCGCTTATGCCCGCAACCCGGCGCACAGCCGGATTGGTACACACCTGTCGGAAATATAAGGTGTGCAGACTTTTTCTGCTTCTGTCCCGCTCCATTTACGAAATACTTACAGTTACTCACTCATGCGTTTGTCGTCTCATGCGCCGCGCCGCCTTGTCTCCCCAAAGTTGTCGTGCTATACTGATTTTGGTAATAAACAAGCGCAAAACTTGATTTTATGAGGAGGAATATCATGAAAACAAAATGCATTTCACTGCTGCTCTCTCTGTTGCTCATGCTCGGGCTCACGGGCTGTGGAGCGCCGGACGTACCGATGGAAGTCACAATCGACGGTAACACAATCGTCCTCGGGCAGACAACCATGCAGGATCTGATCGATCTGGGCTACGAACCGCATCTGCAATCCAGACAGGATGTCGCGCGGGACGGCGATACGTATATCACATTCTATTACAGTCTCGACAAGGGCGCAGGCAATCAGTTCTGGGCCGACGTAGCCGTTCCGTGGTCGGGGAGTTCCAATATCAACGACGAAACGACCCGCTCCGCAACGGAAGGCATCGTACGGTCTGTCAAATTCTCCATAAGCTCTACGGAAAAAGTCACGGCCTCTTACAACGGCGTCGACATTCAGGACATGACCTTTGATTACGGTATCGAGGAATGGGGCGCGAAAAAAGACGACCGTACAACCGTGCCGGCCTGGCTGGCAACGGTGAAGCGCGGTTCTCTGCGCATGGAAAGCGAATCGACAATGGACGAGGAATTCCACGAACTCACCGTCTCCTTATCCCTGAAAGAGCTCGAAAAAATGCAGAAATAGGGAAACGATTTCCCGTTGTAAAATAACAAAGAACAGGCCTGCCGGCCCCACAAAGCCGACATGCCTGTTTTTTGGTTTTTTATTATGCCTTTTTCGCCTCTTTGATCTTGGCAAATACAGCCTGTAATACAATAAAGAAGCAGAGCAGAAGCGCCGTAATGATATTGGCCCAGGAGCTGATCAGTTTTCCGTTTGTCTTTACCAGACTGGAGATCGTACCGTTGATCAATACGCCGAACAGAGAACCGATTACATTGCCCACACCGCCTGTCAGAAGTGTGCCGCCGATAACCGACGAGGATATGGCATCCATTTCCATGCCGGCCGCCTGCTGCGTCGTACCGCACATGGTATTCAGGCAGTAACAGATACCGCCGATTGAAGTCAGGAAGCTGTTCAGCACGTATGCGCGCATTGTCACAGACTTTACATTCAGTCCCATCAGGGTAGCCGACTGCTGATTGCCACCCACAGCATACAGGCTGCGCCCAAAGCGGGTATACCGCAGCATCAGGAAAATCAGGACTACGATCAACAGCGCCACAAGCACCGATGCGCGGATATAAGGAACCTGATAAATGCCTTTTTTATTCACATAACCGCCGAACGGTATGCTGATTTTCGTACTGGAAAGCTTGGTGAAAAGCGGGTCGCTGACAATACTCACCTGATCCGTACAGAGCACCGCCGTCATACCTCTGGCAAAAAACATGCCCGCCATCGTTACGATAAAAGGCTGTATTTTCAAATATGCCACACAGTACCCCTGTGCCAGGCCGAATACCAGACCGATCACCAGAATCAGAACCATCAGCACCGAACTGTTCATTCCCCAGTGCTCAATCCCCACCGCCAGAAGCATGCAATCCACAGCCACAAGAGAGCCGACGGAAATATCGATACCGCCTGTCAGCATAACGCACGTCATGCCGCTGGCAACACAGATCAGACCCGCATTATTGATCAAAATATTCAAAAACGTCTGCATATGGGCAAATCCCTTACTGCCGTAAACGATGCATCCGCCCAGATACATGACAAAGAATAATATAATGGTAATCAGAAGCAGAACGCTGTTCCCATTCAGTTTTGTCTTTTTCATGCCGCCTTCGCCTCCTTTACTGCCTTCTTAGCGGAAAGCTTCTTGAAATAATCCTTTACCGGTTCAGCCTGCAGAACAACGATCAGAATAACAACGATCGCCTTAAATACCGGCGCCTGCGCGGAAGAAATTCCAAGCGCATACATGGTCGTCGTGATCGCCTGAATCGTATACGCGCCGATCAGGGAACCAGCCAGATTAAACTTGCCGCCGCCGAGACTGTTGCCGCCGAGCGCAACCGAAAGAATGGCATCCAGTTCCATATTCAGACCGATATTATTCGTATCGGCGGAATAGATACGGGAAGTCGCCGTCAATCCCGCAATACCGGCACACAATCCGCAAATCACATACGTAATCAGAATAATCTTGGAAGAGTTAAAACCGGAAATTCTCGCGGCTTTTTTATTGATACCAACGCTCTGGATAAATGTTCCGAGCGCTGTGAAGCGCAATACCAGCGCCGCAATCGCAATGCAAACCGCCGCAATCAGAATCGGTGTCGGCAGAATACCCACATAAGAGCCGAAAACCTGGAACGAAGGCACGCGCACATACACGATCTGGCTGTTGCAGAGCAGCAGGCCGATCGCCCGGCCGGCCGACCACAAGATCAGCGTCGCCACCATCGGCTGGATATTCAGATAGGCCACCAGAAAACCGTTAAACAGACCGCACACACATGCGATCAAAAGACCGCCCAGAAGACCGACCCAAAGCGGCAGCGCATACGAATTGGCACGCGCCACACCATAACCGGCAAGCAGCATACAGCAAAAGCCGCCGGATAAACTCATTACGGAACCGACCGAAATATCCGTGCCGGCCGAAGAAGATACCACCAGCGTCATCCCGATCGCCAGTATCGCGACCTCGCTCCCTCGATTCAGGACATCGACCAGACGCCCGTATAACGCGCCGTTTTTAATGGCGATCTCAAAAAAGGAAAGGGGTGCGTTTCCGCATGCAATATCATAAACGACATTAATCAGCATAACGAGTATCATACTGAAAATCGGCAGAAATAACTGCTTTTTCGTTAATTTCTTCAAACTACTCACTTGCTCCACCTCCTGCGATAGCTTTCATTACGCCTTCCTGGCTCATTTCTTCCGCCGATATCTCACCCACCTTGGAACCGTCGCGCAAAACCGCCATACGGTTGCAGGTACGCAGCATTTCCTCAATCTCGGATGAAATAAAGATCAGGCTCTTGCCCTCCTGCGCCAGTTTGATAACCAGCTTCTGGATTTCCGTCTTCGTACCAATGTCAATACCTCTGGTCGGCTCATCCAGAATCAGGAAATCCGGGTTTGTCGCCAGCCATCTGGCGAGAATCGCTTTCTGCTGGTTGCCGCCGGAAAGCTGCTTGATCAGCGTCTCGCGGGTCGCCGTCTTGATACTGAGCATTTCTATGTACTGATCGGCAATCTCAATCTGCTTTGCCATCGGAATCCGCTTGAAAATACCCGCCTTCGCCTGCATGGCAAGGATAATATTCTCCCTTACGGACAGATCGCCTATGATGCCTTCCGCCTTCCGGTCATCCGGCAGAAGACCCATACCAAGATTCATGGCGTCGATCGGATTTTTAATCTTTGCCTCTTTGCCGCCTACCTTCAGCGTACCGGTCTGCGCGCGGTCCGCGCCATAGATCGTTCTCGCAAGTTCGCTGCGGCCGCTTCCCAGAAGTCCCGTCAGGCCCACAACCTCGCCCTTGTGAATATCCAGATTAAACGGTTTGATCTTGCCGGCATGGCTCAGTCCCTTCGCCTCAATCTCCAACGGCGCGTCTGCCATATCACCGCTGCCTTCCGGTTTAATAGAAGCCAGATCGTCGAAATCCTTACCCATCATAGCTGCCACCAGCTTCACTCTCGGAAGTTCTTCGACGGTATATTCGCCTACAAGCGTACCGTTGCGGAGCACCGTAATGCCGTCGCACACTTCATATACCTGCTCCAGAAAGTGAGTGACAAACACAATGCCCACGCCCTGCTCCCGGAGGGAACGCATCATCTTAAAGAGCATTTCCACTTCCTTGTCATCCAGAGAGGATGTCGGCTCGTCAAGGATCAATACCTTGCTTTTCATATCAACAGCACGGGCGATCGCAATCATCTGCTGCAATGCCAGTGAATAGTTTTCCAGATTCTGTGTCACTTCAATATCCAAATCCAGATCTTTCATCAACTGCGCTGCCATCTGGTTCATCTTGCGGCGGTCAACCGTCTTAATCTTTGTCAGCGGCTCCCGTCCGATATACAGGTTTTCCGCAACCGACAGGTTCGGGCACAGATTAACCTCCTGATATACTGTGGAAATCCCTTTATTCTGGGCATCCATCGTATCCTTATTGACAATCGGTCCTTCGATTCCGTCTACATGAATCTCTCCGGCCTCAAACTTATTTACGCCTGTGAGGCACTTGATCAGCGTCGATTTACCGGCGCCGTTCTCCCCCATCAATGCCCGGATTTCGCCCTTCCGCAATGTAAAATCCACATTGTCCAGGGCTTTTACACCCGGGAAAGTCATACAGATTCCCCGCATTGTCAAAGCGATATTACTATCCATCCTTCTACCTCCTGCCTAACATTTCCCCATCATTTACAGCGTTTTTCATCTGTTTAGAAATAAAGGGAGGGACCCGCCAGGAATCCCTCCCTACATGTCAGAGCCCGCTGTCTCTTAGTAAGCGCGGCCTGCTAAGATTTCTTCTGTCATTGTCGTAGCATACTGGCTTTCAATACCAGGTGCAACGAATGCTTCATCGTTTACCAGTGTGGTAGCTTCATAGTCTTCGCCATTCTGCATCTTCTGGATTACTTCTGCAACAACTGCCGCCTGAATCGGGTTGCACTCTACGTTGCAGTTGATTGCGCCGTCCAGTGTGTACTGTAATCCGTCATGTGTAGCGTCGAAAGAAATGATGATTACG
>CATLGN010000078.1 GCA_949935685.1 uncultured Lachnospiraceae bacterium
ACCAGATTGGACGCTCGCTGCAGATTCATCGCAGCCGTCATATTCTGCATTTCTTCCAGACTGGAGAATGTCGCAAGCTGCGAAATATATTCCGTATTGGAAGTCGGTTCCAGCGGATCCTGATATTTCATCTGCGCCACCAAAAGCTGGAGAAACGCATCTTTCCCCAATGTGCCGCCGGATTTCTCCGTTTCCTTCGAAGATGTGTTCTTCGATGTGTCAACAACCTTCCCGTCTTTTACGGGTGCTACCAAACTCATAAATCTCCTCCTTTATACCGTATAATCTACCGTGTTGCCATTCTGCTCCATCATTTCCGCAGCAATGCGTTCTTCGTCGGAGAGATCCATCTCATCCAGAGAGACGTCGTCGTTTAACTGGATTCTGCGTGTGCCGCGCTTTTTCGGTTCTTCGTACTGCGCGCCGTCTTCGCCGTTTTCGGCAAAACTGCGTTCAAATCCGTGGCTTGCAATGGTCACTTCCACCGCCTCCACCTTAACGCCCTGCTCATTCAGATTCTCTTTCAACTGAATCGCCTGTGCTTCCAGTACGTTTCTGACCGCTTCATTTTCTGCCGTGAACTGCGCCGTTATCACGCCTTCCTTTGCCGAAAGATGAATGTGCAGTGTGCCAAGGCTCTCCGGATGCAGCCGCAGCTCCAGTTCCGTCATATCCGGCCTGGCTTCCAGTTTCATATACTCCGTGACCTGATTCATAACGTCCGTCGTATCCGCCGCCGCAAAGGGAATCTCCGGCGGTTCCGAAACCGCATTGTCGCGCCATACGTCCACGCCGCTTCTGTCCCATCCCTGCAAAAAGGGATTGCCGTTTTCCTGATGCTGTGCGCCGGACTGTCTCTCTTCTCCCGCAGATTTTTCCCGCGCCGTTTCCGGTACAACCGTCTCTTTTTCCGACCCGGACGTATTTTCCGCCGCTTCGGGAAGCGTCGTCTGTGTCTGCTGCGTTTCTGTCTCCGATACGGCCTCTTCCGCCTTTTCACCGGATACGATCACCACCGGCTCCTGATTGTCCTGTGCAACATCCAAAACCGACTCCGGTATTTCCTCCGTCGCTTCCATTTGCTGCAGCATTTCCGCAAACGCCGCATCGTCCATGCCAAGCTCCGTCTGTACGTCTGAGACGATTTCATCTACGATACCTGTCAATGTCTGCACACTCTGATACAAGCTCTCATTTGTCAGAATGCTCATGCCGTCCGTCTCTCCGGCGGCCGCCATAACAATCGCCTGTACGTTTTCCGGCTGCAGCAGATCAACCGGCACCAACCCGAGTTCGCTCATGATCGCTTCCAGCTCTTCTTCGGAAATACCCAGTTCCTCCTCAATCGCCTCTGTCACCTCGCCGATGGCCTCCTCAACTGCCGTCTGCGGATCTTTCGCGTTGTCGGCCGTATTCTGATCGGTTTCCGCCTTTGTCGTATCTTCCGCAGACTGATCCGATGACGCCGTCTCCCGCACATTACTGCGGTTTACCTTGACGGGGGTACGGGCGCTGTCAATCTGTCCTTCCTGTCCCCGCCCCTGCATCTGTCCGGCGGTGTCTTTTGTCCGGTTCATGATCTGGGAAAATCCGTCGCTTCCGGAACGTCCCGCAGCGCCCGGACTGTTTACACCGGCCGCGCCAAACAGCGCACCAACTGCCTGTGTTACATTTGTTGCTGTCATTTCCTGCCTCCTTTCTCTATAGGAATCTATGATATATCCGCTGTCGGCAGTGTCTGGTTCTGTGCCGTCAGACAGTCATATCCAATCATTATATCGGAGATTATTTCATGTCCGTTAAGACTCCGGCTCCATTATTTTTGTCAGTCTGGCCGCCACTTCTTTGTCCATAACACCCAATATTTTTCCTCTGTCGTCCGCCGCCATTGTATTCAGTATCTTCGCCGCCAGATCCAGATCATCCTGCATCGCCTCAAAGATTCCGGCCGCCTCTTTTGGTTTCATGGCCGCATAAGCGCTGGCATATTCCTGTACCTTGCTGTCTGTCTGTTCCTGTGTCACAACCTGTTTATAAACCTTTTCCGCCGTGGCGGGATCCATGGATTCATAATATTTTATGAAAGCATCCGCGCCCGGTCCCTTATCCGAATACACCACTTCGTTATAAAACTCATTTTTTATATTTTCAAAGGCAATCTGATTATCCTCAAATGTCCGCAGACGATCAATCTCCGCCTCCAGTTCCTGAATCCGTTTTTCCGTATTCGAATTGCCGTTCTGTGCATTTTCCAGTTCCAGTTCCAGACGCTTGATCTGATCCACCGCATCTTTCAGGTCGGTGTATCCATAATACTCTTCCTGGCTGTCCTCGCCGCCGCCCGGTCCTGCCATTTTCTCCGCCGGAAGAATCTTGTTGAGAACCGGCACATTCTGCAGAACAGGCCGCAGCACGCCGGAGCCGAAACCGCCGACATCCAGTTTAATCAACAACGCCAGTATGGCGATCCAGATAACCACAATAATAAAGGTGACGAGCACGATCGGCCCGGAACTGCCTTCCGATTCTTCGTCCAGTTCTTCTTCCTGGGCATCCAGTTCCTTTGCACGGCGCTTTGCCTCTTTCTTCTGGGCTTTCTGCTCCGCTTTCAGTCTTTTCTTTTCTTCCTTCAGACGCTTTTTATCCGTAATCTCCTCCAGATTTTCGGATTCCGCATCCAGCTCCTGACCTTTTGCCTGCTTTGCCATATTCCTCCCCGGCTGTCCGCCGCTCCTTATCTCACATTAAGCCTGCGGCCGCTTCGGCCTCTCTTGCTTCCTCTGTCTCTTCCGCCTTTTTCTGTCCATATGTATAACTGGTCAGCTCGTCGATCTCCCGGCTCTCCCTCGCCTTTTCCTCTCCCATAAATACGGCGAAGGCGTTTTCCCGCAGCTTCTCCTGTATCTTTCTCTCCTGTATGGACTGCTGAAGTTTTTGCCGTTCCTGTTCGACTTTCTGTTCTGCTTTGCGGATTTCTTCCCGCTGCACGACCATATATTCATCCATGCGCAAAATAGCTTCTTTGTTTTCCCGGATGTCCCGGATATGCAGCGCATCCCGCAGAGAGTTTCTTGCCGTTTCCTCGTATCCCTGTTTGCGCCGCTGCAGCGCCTCCAGCTTATCTTCCTCCTCGTGCAGCCGTACCATCGCCAGGCCAAAGTCCATACGCGCCTGCGTTTCCAGCTTTTCCTTGATATTCAGGATGTTCTGCATTCGGTATATAAACTTGGACATCGGTCGCTTATCCTTTATTTATAGAGATTCTCCAACATCTGCACCGTTTCTTCAAAGGTATATTTGCTGTCCACATCCTGCATCAGAAATTCATTCGTGGCATTGATTTTCTCAATCGCATAATCGATGTTGGGATTGCTGCCCTTTTTATAGGCACCGATATTGATCAGATCTTCCGCTTCATTGTAAGTCGCCAGCACGCTTTTCAGTTTGCCGGCGGCTTTCTTATGATCTTTTTCCGCCACCTGGCTCATACAACGGGAAATACTCTGCAGTATATCGACCGCCGGATAATGATTCTTATGCGCCAGCTTACGGTTCAGCATAATATGACCGTCCAATATACTGCGGGCCGTATCGGTAATCGGCTCGTTAAAGTCGTCGCCGTCCACCAGTACGGTGTACAGCCCCGTAATGGAACCGACAGCCGCCCGCCCCGCCCGCTCCAGAAGCTTTGGCAGCTCCGAGTAAACGCTCGGCGGATACCCTCTTGTCACAGGCGGTTCCCCGGTCGCCAGACCGATCTCGCGCTGCGCCATACAAAAACGGGTCAGGGAATCCATCATCAAAAGTACATCCCGCCCCTGGTCTCTGAAATATTCTGCAATCGCTGTCGCCGTCTTTGCCGCTTTATTTCGTTCCAGAGCCGGTTTATCGGAAGTCGCCACGACGACAACGGAACGGCGCATGCCCTCCTCGCCCAGATCGCGCTCGATAAATTCTCTTACCTCCCGGCCGCGCTCCCCGATCAGGGCGATCACATTGATTTCCGCCTTTGTGTTTCTGGCAAACATACCCATCAATGTGGACTTTCCCACGCCCGAACCGGCAAAAATACCGATTCGCTGTCCCGCTCCGACGGTAATCAGGCCATCCACCGCCTTGACGCCAAGCGGCAGCGGCACATCGATGATTGCCCGGCTCATGGGATCCGGCGGCGGCGCTTCCACCGGGTAACTGGGCGCGTCCGGCGGTATCCGCACCTCGCTGCCGGTCGGTCTTCCCAAACCATCCAGCGTTTTCCCAAGAAGAAAATCCCCCACGGACACCCGGAGGGAATCTCCCGTATTTTCCACCAGATTGCCGATCCCGATGCCTTCCGTATTTTCGTAAGGCATCAGCAGCGTCCGGCCATCCTTAAACCCGACGACCTCCGCCATAATGCCCGGCCCGTGATCCCCTTCGGGATGAATAAAACAAATATCCGCTAATCTGGCGTCGGGTCCGGCCGACTCAATGGTGAGGCCGACCACATTCAAAACCTTCCCCAGTTTCCGATAATATACTTTTTCCTTTACCCTCTCATATCGGGACAAATCCATCATAGTTTCTACTCCACGCCCTCATAGGAGAGCAGAAGCAGCTCCCTGCGAAGGGCTGCAAGCTGCATATCCAGACTGCAGTCATAAATGCCGCCGTCCGCTTCGATCATACACTCGTTTTTCTTCATCGTAACGTCCTCCACAACTTCCAATGCGGCATTTTTATTTCCCATCACTTCCATCAGCACTTTTTTCTGCATGCTGACGAAAGGATAATCCTCCGGTCCTACATGTATGATATAATTGCTGCTGCTCTCGATCTTCTGCATACAGCCCTCCAGAAGACGCAGCACCAGATTCTGATATTCTCCCAGTTCCACCCGAAAAATATGTTCATAAATGCCGGTAAGCTGTTTCACAAATTCCGGTTCCAGCTCCCGTATCATACCGTTATATGTCTCTTCCATCTGCCGTCTGGCCTGCGCCAGCTCCGCATCTGCCGCAGCCGCGCCGTCGCGGTAGCCCTGCGCTCTGCCTTCTTCTCTCCCCGATTCTATCGCCTGCGCTCTGGCGGCATTGATCTCCGCCTGCGCATTTTCCTGCATCTGCCGGATCTCCGCCTGCGCCTGGGCAATCAGCTCCTCGGGACTTGGCCCTTCATATACCGGCTCCGGTGGCGCAGGTTCCGATTTGATAACATTCTGCCCTTCGGCGCCGTCCGCTGTCACTTCCTCAGCCGCCAGACCACTGCGGAATCCGTCGCTTTCCGGCTCCCGCTCGATTCCCAGTTCCTGCATCCGCTTTCCGATGAGGATATTGCTGTCAATCGTTACCGTTTCGTCGCTTTGCATCTGTACCCATCTTCTCTTTAACAGGTTACTAGACAACAATTTCATCCCCTCCGCCTCTGGAAATAACGATTTCCGCAGAATCTTCCAGTTTTCTGATGATATTTACAATCTTCTGCTGTGCTTCTTCCACGTCTTTCATACGAACAGGACCCATAAACTCCATATCTTCCTTGATCATGGCAGCCAGACGTTTGGAAAGGTTGTTGAAAATCGCATTCTGTACTTCCTCGTTGGAGCCCTTCAGTGCGATTGCCAGATCGGAATTTTCCACATCCCGCAGCACTCTCTGGATCGCTCTGTCGTCCAGCAGCAAAATATCTTCGAATACGAACATCTTCTTCCGGATCTCGTCTGCCAGTTCCGGCTCCTCGATCTCCAGCGTTTCCATAATATGCTTTTCCGTACCGCGGTCCACGGAGTTCAGTATCTCCACAATGGCATCCACACCACCGATAATCGTATAATCCTGATTGACAAGAGAAGACAGTTTGGATTCCAGCACCTTCTCCACCTCCTTGATCACATCGGGACTTGTTCTGTCCATAATGGCAATACGCTTTGCCACGTCCGCCTGCCGTTCCGGCGGCAGCGCCGAGAGAATCATGGACGACTGCGCAGCGGAAAGATAGGACATAATCAATGCAATGGTCTGCGGATGTTCGTCCTGAATAAAGTTCAGAAGCTGAGAAGCGTCCGTTTTCCGCACAAACTCGAACGGTTTCACCTGCAGGGACGCTGTCAGCTTGCCGATCACATCCCTTGCCTTTTCTTCTCCAAGCGCTTTCTCCAGAAGTTCTTTCGCATATCCGATGCCGCCCTCGGCGATATACTGCTGCGCCAGGCATACCTGATAAAATTCTTCAATCACGCCTTCTTTTACCTGTGGCGTAATGCTTCGTGTATTTGCAATTTCCAAAGTCAGTTCTTCAATCTCATCCTCTTTCAGATGTTTGAAGATATGTGACGATTTCTCCGGCCCAAGCGCAATCAGCAGCACCGCCGCCTTCTGCAGTCCGGATAATCCCGAATCAGCCACTTATCCTTCTACCCCCAATCCTCATTCAGCCAGTTCCTGAGCAGATTTGCCGCAGCTTCCGGATTGTCATCCACGAACTTTTCAATCATCTTCCGTGTTTCAGACCATTCTTCTACAGTAATGCTCTCCACTTCCGGTTCCGGTGTGGACTGCAGCAGATCTTCCACTGCCAGCTCTTCCTCTTCCTCCGCGCCTTTCTCGCCCCGCATACTGCGCAGTACGACAAACGCGAGCAGTCCGAGAATAATGACGATCAGCACGATCTGGATCACATCCGTAGCCCTGATGTTCATACCCTCTTTGTCGATAAACAACGGTTCTTCATAGGCAACCATGGCAATATTCTCCGCCGCAATCCCTGTGGCCTTGGATACCATGTCAATCATATTGTCATCTACGGGCTGCATAACCCGTTCTCCGTTGACCGCCTTATATTCCTCCCAACTGATACCGTCCAGCAATCCCTGATTCTGAATGTCTTCTTCCCTCTGCACATTATATGTAATCGCCGAAACGGAAATGGAAGATTCGTCATATTTTATCAGTCCCGGCGGGATCGTCTGTGACTCAATCCTCTCGTTGGGAAGATAATCCCGTTCCTCTTCCGACTGTGTGGAACTGGAACTGTCACTGTCCGGCATCTCGTATGTCGTCAGGTTTTCCCCGTTGGAATCCGTACCGGGCACACCGCCCGAACTGTTTACGTTTTCCGCATTGAAAATCGCCTCATGGCTTAACACACCCTGTGTCTGCCCGTCTGCAGGCGTATAATCATGATTTACGATCTCGGTGGATG
>CATLGN010000079.1 GCA_949935685.1 uncultured Lachnospiraceae bacterium
AAGAACAGCAGACCGTGACCGTAAAGACGAGCTATAACGAAATTCTTCCGCGCGACTATGCGTACAACTGTGCGACGAGCCTGTTCTCTATGCAGATGTCGTCAAGCACGGCTTATTCCGAAACAATATACTGCGTGTTCGGTCAACTTAAAGATGAAAGCGCAAGGGAAGTTTTCGACGACCTCAAAGAGGCTGTTTCCGATTATTCCAAAACGCTTACGTCATCGTCTGCACTCACTACCTCGATTGAAACGATCGTCGACAGAGCGGATCCGTACGCGGAAGAGGGCGGAAAGGATATCGAAAAGACTTTCGCAATTATTTCAATGCCCATCGTAATTACAAAAATTACGGTAACCAAACGCTGATCACACCAAATGTTTCTATTTTTTACACCTTGGAACCGCCGTCCTTTCGGACGGCGGTTTATTTTACTTTTTCAGTTTTCCACGGGAAAGATATTTGAAATTTTACCGTTTTCAATCTCCACGGCGAAGAATTTTACCTCGTACAGATTTTTACCCTTGGCATAAACAAGCCCTGCGGCGCGGATATCGCCGTGCAGAAGAAAAAACTTTTCGGGCGGAACGGTCACGCTTAAAAATTCGCCGAGATAGCTTTTCAGCGCGTCGGCTTTGCTTTTCAGCTCTTCGCAAAGATATTTTTCATAGTCGGCTTTTATAAGCACGCTTTCGAAAAAAGCGAAGTGCAGAATTTCATCCTCGGGCGGACGGAGTTCTTTTACCGCGGCAGAAACAAGATTAAGCTTTTCTCCGTCGAAGGAATATTCGCAGTCTGCCTGCGCGGAAGTGCAGGTTTCGAAGTCGGCGGTGACTTTCAACGTGTCCGAAAATTCGAAGGCGGAGGCTGAATTCATAAAAATTATTTTGCCGTTTCCGCCGATAACTATAAGGTTATTTTTATCGCGGTGATTGTGGCGGGCTCCGCACTGGATGCATCGCTCGTCATTGACCTGTCCGACACGTTTAACGGGCTGATGGCAATCCCGAACCTGATCTGCATGCTGCTTTTAAGCGGGGAAATTGCGAAGGACATAAGAGAATTTCAGAAAGAATTGAAAAAGTGATACCGGCCGTATCATTCGCATATATGGCACGGCGCCGGGGCGGACTGTTCCCTGTCCGCTCCGGCGCCGTTTCTGCCTCCTATTCTTTCACAAACCAGTGATATATTTTCAAAAACACCGCCTTCAGCCTTCCCCACACGCCAATATCCTCCGGCTCCCGTTCGAGATCCACCGTATTGTCCACATCATCGTCATCCAGACTGATTTCGGCCGTGCGCATGATAATCTGAATGCTTTCCGGCGTGGCATTTTGATCGGAGGTAAAAGAGGGAAATGCTTCTTCTGTGTCAATATTCAATATGTTAGTTTCATCTTCGATCTCATCCAGCTCGTCATCCACCGCTTCTTTCATTGTGTCTTTGGCATCCCGAAACACTTCACTTCCGCCGGCAATGCCGATTCCGCTGTCCAATATGCCGATCATGCCGCTGAGACTGGCGTCAATGGCCGCGTCCAGACTCGTCTCCGTCGCATCCAGCAGTGTACGCATACTGCGCAGCGCCATCTGGGTCGCCGTCACGCTGCTGCCCGCACTGTCCAGAAACATCTGCGTTTCATCCAGAAGCATCAGCACATGTTCCTTATAATCCTGCGTCATATGGCCGCCAAGCGTATAACTTTCATTCAACACCTCGCTGGCCTTATTCGTCAGATTTTCCACTTCATGTACGACGCCCTCCGTATCCTCCAGCACAGGGACTGCCGATTTGGTCAACGCGCCGGCAAACTCCGCCAGATAGCCAACCTCGGCGCCCACCTGCAGATTGACCAGATCAGCGGGTTCGCCGGTCTGCCCATATATCTTTTTCAGACTGTCAATTGTCTCCGCGATTTCTTCCTCCGTGTCACCGGCGCCGTTTTTCATCGTCCGCCGCAGCTTTTCCATGGAATCCTGTAAATCTTTGGAGGCGTCCTCCATGTCTTTCAGATATTCGTCCATCTCGTAAACGCTGTGCCGGATCGTTTCCAGCCGTTCCATGGCATCAATATAATCCGCCTTTTCAATTACCGTCTGCGCGGACAGAAGCGTGAGACTGTTTTTTATGCCGTCCAGAGAATCGATGGCGGCATCCACATCGGACTTTACCTGCCCCTCTCCCGCGTCAAATGTGGCTTTTGCCTCCTGTGCCTTGCGGATCCCTCTCTGTGTTTCCTCCAGACTGCCCTTCATGTCCGAGAGATTGTCCAGAATCACATCCGCGCTGTCGCTCATGGCGTCCATGGAATCCCGGACTTTGTCCTTGACCTCCCGGATGTCCGCCAGACGGTCGAGAGAAGAAAGTGTGGCCGGAACCATCATAAACATCAGCCCCACACTTTCAAAACTGTCCGTCCCGATGTCGATGCGGAACGTTCCGCTCTCTCCCGGCAGCGCCATAAAGAGAACCGCTTTTTTCGTGCCGAGTGTCTGGAGCTGTGATCCGGGCGCTTCCAGTGAATAGTTGTCCTTATCCATGTCCACAAGCGTGGCCACCGTGAGAATCATATTGTTTCTGTAATATTCCGGCGCCCGTGGATTCGGCTCTGCTGCAACCAGCATTGTCACCATGCCGTTCGCCCCGGCCAATTCATCCGCGCTGCATTCCTTTCCGTTCAGCCGGTATGTGACATCCAGATTCCAGGGAAGCTCCTGCGCCAGTTTGTCCGTTTTACACTCAAAATAAAACCGCTCGCCTTCCTGTCCGCTCAGATCCCAAGTCACCTTACCGTCTTCGACCTGCGGCTCTGCCCGGTTGCTCATATTGACCACTTCATTGTAATCGCCGTAATCGACAATCGCCGTGTTGCCGTTCAGCATGCAGCCCTTTACAATGTTGACTTCTTCCACCGTGCCATAGTAATCCAAATTCACATACACCGATTCGTCTACCCGCACCCGCGGCGGCGCCGCCTGCAAATCCGTACACGCCATATGAAAAACCAGAACCGACGCCATTCCCAGTGCTGCACTCTGTTTCCACTTCATTGTTCCGCATCCCCTTCTATTCATTGTCTTCCGCCTGTCTGTCCTGCTTTGCCTGTTCTCTTTTTGCCTTCCGCTGCTGCCGCCTGTCCGCCAGACGTTCCATCAATTCCCGCCGCTGCCGTCTGCGCAGCGCCACTTTTCGCCGAATCCGCTCGATCTCCTTGCGTTTCAGCGTTTCCCGAATCTCCCGTTCGCGGAAAACGAGCGTGTCAAATACGGTCAGAAGCGCCGGAACCGCCAGAATTACCATGCACATGCTGATCAATCCGCCCCGGCCGATCAGGTGGCCGAGAGAGGAAATGGCGCTGACGGATGAAATAAAGTAAATGCCATACCCCGCTACCGTCAGAATCGTACCCGAAGTCAGTATGGAAAGAATACTCCTTTGCAGCGCATCGACCGCCGCCGCCTTCTTTTCCATATTATGCTCTCTGTTATACATATAATTATTTGTCAGTAAGATAGAATAATCGACCGTGGCCCCCAACTGGATACAACTTACGATAATAAAGCCGTTAAACATAAAGCTTTCCCCTGTCAGATAGGGAACCGTCATATTCATGTAGGTGGCAATCGTAATCGGTATCAATACGAGCACAGGAAGCAGCAACGATTTGAACGCAATTCCGACAACTACCGCCACCGCCAGCAGCGAAAGAATATTTGTCACCGCATAATCCGGCACCATCAGCTCTTTCAAATCCTGCGTGGAAGGCGTATTGCCCACCACATACGCGTTTTGTGGATAATACTTTTTCACAATCTCCTGAATCTCATCCGACGTTTCGAAAGCCAGCTCGCTCTCGGTATCGGTTCTCGTATACAGCAACATACGGGCATACCGCTCCGTCCGAAGCTGTCCGCGAATGCTTTCCGGGATAAAATCTTCCGGTATCCCGACCGGCAGCACATTGGCAATGCCCATGACGCTTTTTACATAATACAGGTCTTCCAGTTCGTCTGCCAGTTCCCGTTCTTTAATCGGCGTCTCATTGGGGACGATTACCAGATACAGATTGCTGCGCCCGAATTTCGCCTCAATCTCCGCCGTATCGTCATACACCTTCGTCCCCTCGCTTCTGCCAAGCGCGCTGTTGCCGAATGTAAAACTGTTCATATTCTGCGCCACATAAGCCGGAACGACAACGACTGCCATAAGGGCCAGAACCAGATAACGAAGCCGAAACACAGCGCGGGACGCCAGATGAAATTTCGGCATAACGCTTTTATGCTTTGTCTTCTCAATCAGCCCTCCAAACCGCAGGAGCAACGCCGGCATCAGAAATAAAACCGTTACCACACTGCAGATAATGCTCTTTCCCAGTACCAGTCCCACATCGCGCCCAAGTCCGAACCGCATCGCCAAAAGCGCCATAAATCCGACAAACGTCGTCATCGCGCTGGATAAAATAGAAACCGCCGATTCCTTCAGCGCTCCCGCCATCGCCTTCTCCTCGTTGCCCGGCTTTTCCTCATTCCGCCGTACATAAGTATGCAGCAAAAACACGGAATAATCCATCGAAGTGGCAAGCTGTAAAACGGACGACACGCTGGAACTCATAAAGGAAATGGTCCCCAGAAAAATATTGCTCCCCATATTCAGGATAATGGCAATTCCCATTACGGTCAGAAAGAGAACCGGCTCAAACCAGGAATCGGTAGTCAGACAGAGAATCAACAGAATCAGCACTACCGCTACCGCCATAATGATCTGAATTTCTTTCGTCAATGTCTCTTCCAGCGATTTATTTTCCACGGCGGGCCCCGCATACCGCCCACGCTCGCCCAGAATATCCTGAATCGCGCCGATGGCCTCCTTTGTCGCCTCGTCGTTGTCCCCCTGTTCAAAGGTGACATCCATCACGGCGCACCGGTCTTTATAATAATCCTTCTGTGCATCCAGATCAATAAAATCCTGCGCCATGTAAACGTCCTGCGTCATCCATGTCACCATGTCCACGCCGTCCACATTTTCTATCATTTGCTGATACAGATAGGCCTCATAGATAGAGACATCCGTAATCATAATCCTCGCGGTTCCCGGATAACCGAATTCCCGTTCCATCAGATCAATCGCCTTCTTGGACTCCGTATAAGAGGGCAGATATTCCGTCAGATCATAGTTTACCTTGACCCTCGGTGCATTGATGGCGCTCAAAAAAACCAGCACCAGAAAAAGCATTTCAATCAGGTGCCGCCTTCTGACGATCGTATTGGCAAAGCCGTTTGTCTTTATGTAACGCAGTCCTTCGCGTATGCCGCCGTTCCCGCTTTTACGCTTCACCGCTAATCTGTCCCAAAATTCTTTCCATTTCTCGGTAAACAAGCCACTTCCCCGCTTTCCCTTGCCGTCTCCTGCAAAAATTTCTTTTATCCACAGAAGATTATAGTAAAAATCAGACATTTATTACACATGCGATCGCCTATTGGTGTATTCATTATCAATACATAAGATGTTAAATGTATAAAAAAAGAAGCGCGGCACGCCTCTTTCCCTGCGGCGGCATACCTCCATGCCGCCGCCCTGTCATGACTGTTGTTTTTTACCGTATCAGAAATACATTTGGTCAATTGTTTCAATCGCATTGATTGCATCGATCATGTCGTCCAGAATATCATCAAGGGAATCCTCGCATTCTGGGCATTCAAAAAAGTACGCCGGCATAGACCAATACGTGTTCAACTCCTCATCATACGTAAACTCGGAATAAATAACGCCATGTTTGCATCTATGGCTGAACAGATTCAGCACCGCCTGCATTGCATAACCAGTCTGCGCATCTTCCTGCGCCAGTTCCCCGATAATCGCCATTTCAAACCGGTCGTCAAATCCATTGCAGTTCAGATCCAGATAGCCGCAGCCGTTGATCGGATCCCGGTCGTCGATCCCGTCTCCATCCGCATCCTGCAGTGTTCCCCACACATCCGTCCGGCGCACAAACGCATTCACGAATGTGCTTTCATCCATATTGTCAAGACCTACTTCATAGGATGCCAGTATCTCCGGCGTCATAATCGGCTGATAATTCTGTACCTGCTGCGGTGCGCTTTCCGGCGCCGCTTCCTCCGCGCACACCGTCAGGCCGCTACCAAGCAGCAATGCAGCCGCCATTGCCAGACCCCATACTTTTTTTCTCATCGTCATTCCCCTTTCTCCGCGTATACGGACTCCCCGTATCGTTTCCTTACAACAGATTTACGCCGCCGATCGCGTCTGTAACCGCCTTTATTGTGTCTTCCAACGCCTCCGTGCATTCGGGGCATTTATCGTAATAGTCCGGCATAGACACGATTCCCACGTCCTCGTCAAACTCGAATGCAGACGCCACGATCCCGTGATTGCATCTGTGACTGAACAGCACATTCAGTGTCACCATCAGCGCATAGCCTTCTTCCGGCGATTCCTGCATGGTCGCATTTAAAAGTTCCATTTCAAACCTGTCATCGAAACCATTGCAATTCAGATCGATATAGCCGCAGCCATTGATCGGATCTCTGTCATCGATTCCGTCGCCATCCGCATCCTGCAGCGTCCCCCAAACGTCCGTACGGCGCACCAGCGCGTTCCCCAATATGCCGATGTCCGACTCCAGTGTAACCCCCTGAAAAGATGCCAAAATTTCCGGTGTCATCATCTGCTGATAGTTTTGCGCGGGCGCGGGCGTCGGTGCAAGCGGCGTTTCCTCTGCGCATACCGTTACACTGCTGGCAAGCAACAGCCCGCAGGCAAACAGCAGACCCAATATCTTTCGTTTCATATCAGTTCCCCCTTTTCTATAAAATATAATACATTATAACATATTATAGTCTGACAATGCATCATTTTTGCATCATTTGAATCTGTTCTTCCCGAATCAACGCATATCTTGTCAGAGAATTGCCGTCGAGGTCGGTCTTATGCATATCGACCGCCGTGATCTGATGATTTTCATAGGTCGTATAATAATAGATTCCCTTATCTCCATTACATCAGGACGTGTAAATCGTCGTCTCATAATTTCCATCCCCAACCTCACAGCATCCGCGCTGCTGCTCCACAGAACCGAGTATATGAAAAAACTGCCCGACGCTTTCCGCCTCCGATTCACCCGAGACG
>CATLGN010000080.1 GCA_949935685.1 uncultured Lachnospiraceae bacterium
GAAATTCTCGAGCAGTAAGGAGGAACAGTTATGACGGAGAATAAAAAGTTCAAAGCGTCCGTATACGGCCCGATGGTCTTTCTGATTCTCGGCCTTTCCACGATCATATTTCCGCTCTATATGACGGTTATGATTGCATTCAAACAGCCCTCGGAGATGACAAACAGTATCAGCGGTATCCTTTCCCTGCCAAAGACATGGAGTCTGCAGAATTTCCGGGAAGCCATGGTCGTAACGGATTTCTGGCGTTCCCTCGGAAACAGCCTTCTGATTACGGCAGTTACCGTAGCGCTCTCTCTGGCGCTGCATTCGCTGATGGGGTATGCGCTCGGGAGAAACAAAGCGCACAGTAAGTTTTACAGCTTTGTCTATCTGTTTATCGTCAGCGGTATGTTTGTTCCGTTCGCGATTCTGATGATGCCGCTGGCAAAGCAGACGGCGGAGCTGCATCTGGCAAATTGGGCTGGTGTTATTCTGCTTTATGTGGTATTCTATATGCCGATGAATATTTTGCTGTATTCCGGTTATCTGGTTAATATTCCGATTGCGCTCGAAGAAGCTGCGAGAGTGGACGGCGCTTCCACATGGACGACTTACTGGAAGATCATTTTCCCGATTATGAAGCCCATGCATGCGACGGTTGCCGTGCTGACGGCGCTGGCAGTCTGGAACGATGTGATGACGCCGCTTGTTATTATGGCGGGTTCGGGCAAGAACACGCTGCCGCTGGCACAGCTTAATTTCCAGTCCCAGTTCGGAACAAACTATAACCTGGCGTTTGCTTCGTATTTGCTGTCACTGATTCCGATTCTGATCTTCTATGTGATCTGTCAGAAACAGATTCTGAACGGTGTTGTAAACGGAGCGGTAAAATAATATACAGGATCTGACAGAAGGAAGGAGAACATGCATGGCAATCAACTATCATGAGACAAGTCATATTTTTACATTGGATACAAAGAATACTACGTATCAGATGAAGGTGGACGATTTCGGATTTCTGCTGCATTTGTATTACGGCGCCAGAATATCCGGCAGCATGGAGTATCTCCTGACATATCTGGACAGAGGGTTTTCGGGAAACCCGGCTGATGCGGGAACGGACAGAACGTATTCGATGGATGCGCTGCCGCAGGAATATCCGACGATGGGAACGGGCGATTATCGCAGCAGCGCCCTTGTGATTCACAATGGGGACGGGTCTGACTGCTGCGATCTGCGCTATGTCAGCCATGAGATCAAACAGGGCAAATATGGTCTCGTGGGGCTTCCGGCTGTGTACGCCACAGAGGATGAGGCGCAGACGCTGGAGATTCTTCTGGAAGACAGTGTCAGCGGCGTGCGGGTCCGGCTGTTGTACGGTGTGCTGGAAGAATGGGACATTATTACGAGAAGTGTTAAGATCAGCAATCTGGGCAGTGAGGACGTTATTGTGGAGAAGGCGGCCTGCGCCTGTCTGGATTTCCTTTCCGGCAATTATGATATGATCAGCTTTTATGGAAGACATGTGATGGAGCGCAGTTTCCAGCGCAGAGAGATTGCGCACGGCGCGTTTACGATCGGCAGCCGCCGGGGCGCGTCCAGTCATCAGTACAATCCGGCGGTTATTATCGCCCGCCGGGATGCCACGGAAGATGCGGGCGGCTGCTATGGCATGATGTTTGTGTACAGCGGCAGTTTTCTGTGCGAGGCAGAGAAAGATCAGTTTGATCAGACACGGGTGCTGATGGGATTACAGAGCGATCTGTTCCATTATACCCTGGAGCGCGGGGAAGTGCTGACGGTGCCGGAGACGGTTCTGTGCTATTCGGACGAAGGATTTGGCGGACTGTCCAACCGGTATCATCGCTGCATCCGGGAGCATCTGTGCCGGGGAAAATATGTACAGATGCTGCGCCCCGTTCTGCTCAACAGTTGGGAAGCTTTTTATTTTGATTTTAACGGGGAAAAGATCTGTAAGCTGGCGGAAGATGCGGCCGCGCTCGGCATGGATATGGTCGTGATGGACGACGGCTGGTTCGGGAAGCGGGAAGACGACAACAGCAGTCTCGGGGACTGGCAGGTCAACGAAGCAAAACTGGGCTGCACGCTCGGCGAGCTGATCGGGCGCATTAACCGGCTCGGTGTGAAGTTCGGCATCTGGATTGAGCCGGAGATGATCTCGGAGGACAGTGAACTGTGCCGGACACATCCGGAGTGGGTGATGCGGATACCGGGCAGGAAACCGGTCTATGCCAGAAACCAGCTCGTGCTTGATTTTTCCAGAGCAGAGGTGCGGGATTATATATTCGGACAGATATGCGGCGTGCTCGATCAGGGAAATGTGGAGTACGTGAAATGGGACATGAACCGCAGTATTTCGGACATCTATTCACAGGAGAGGAGCGCGGGCAAGGTGACGCACGATTATGTGCTCGGCGTCTATGAGTTTCTCGAAAAGCTGATGGAGCGGTATCCCGATATGCTGATTGAGGGTTGCTGCGGCGGCGGCGGCCGGTTTGATGCAGGGATGATGTACTATACGCCGCAGATTTGGTGCAGCGATAACACGGATGCGCTGGACCGGCTGAAAATCCAGTATGGCACGTCATTCTTTTATCCGGCTTCTATGGTAGGGGCGCATGTGTCTGCGGTGCCCAATCACCAGACGGGACGGAGCATCAGCCTGCATACGCGGGGCGTCGTGGCGATGGCCGGCGGCGGCTTCGGTTATGAACTGGATCCGGACAAAATGACCGCGGCGGAAAAGGATGAGGTCCGGGAACAGATTGTGCAGTATAAGAGATATGCGCCGCTGATGCTGACCGGTGATTACTATCGCCTTTCCAGTCCGTTTACGGACGTATATACAGCGTGGATGTTTGTGTCACGGGATGGCGGGGAGGCGCTTGTCAGCGTGGTGATGACACTGCAGAACGGAAACCTCAATATGCCTACCGGTTATGTGAAACTGAAAGGGCTTTGCCGGGATGCCGTGTATGAGGACGTGAAGACCGGCCGGCGGTATTATGGCTCCGCTCTGACGGAAGCCGGACTGCCTCTGGCCTCGGAACTGGGCGAATACCTGTCGTATCAGATTGCGCTGAAAATTGTGACGGATTGATTTGGGGAGAATGAGTAATAACAATAGAGCAGGCCGGGGCATTGGCATCACTGCTTTGGCTGTTGCGGTTCTGGCTGTGGCCTTACCGTTTCTGACAACGGTGGGAACGGCCGGAAACGATATAAGAAAGACACAGGGGCGGATTCATGTTGCGGATATATGGCAGCGGTATCCGCTGCTTGTCTCTTGTCCACAGGACAGTCCGCAGGATTATATCCGGCTGACGGTTCCGCAGGAGACATATGCCGGACCGGATGATGCCGGCCGGCGTATGAAAGACGACGGCAAAGAAGCAATGTTTCAAAGGCCAACGGGAGCGGTATCCCGTTATATCAGACGTCAGGAAAACAGTATCAACGGATTCTCGTGCATGGGCTACCGGTATGATGCGCCGAACGGATGGGCGTTTTCAATTGCTGCATGGGAGCCCTGCCTGATGGCGTGGTCATTGGATGAGGATAACTGTGTTTATATGCATGTGACGGAAAACAGGCTGTTTCCGGGCGGGATCGGAGAGAATTGGGGTGAGATGCGCAGACGGATACGGGACAGTGCGGAGAAGGCCGACGGCGTTGCGGTCACGGGTCTTGTCTTTGAACGCTATATCCGGGAAGACGGCAGTGAAATGGCATGCTACAGTTTCCTGTGTGAATCAAAGAAAGGGCTGATGCGTTATGCCGTAGCTTATGTGGCCGGCGGAACGTGGCTGGCGGAGTTTATCGGGCATTCGCCTGTCTGGCGGGAAGAATCCGGATGGGAAGCGGGGTATGATATACTGGAAATTGTCCGTTATATGGCGGCGTCTTTCGCGGAAACCGGGACGGAGAACAATTTCCGTCAGTTAAAATACCGCGAATACAGCGGATATGAGGATTGGCCTTATGCGGATCTGCACAATCCGTTTGCGATTGTCTCGTACTTACAAAAGCCGGAACCGGAATCGGTATTTGACGGGAAATACGATGAGATTGCGTTCATTTCCAAAGAATGGGAGGATTTGCTGCGCCGGATGGTCATTCATCATAATCATATGTCGGGGGATTCGGCTGCCCGCTTTATGGATCGGCCGGTTTATACGAGCGATCTGGAATGGATTCGGGAGATACGATTTGTGGAAAGTCCGGTTCCGGGCCGGGATACGGTGGCGGTTAATCGTCTGCATCCCAAGACGGAGGTCTGCGCCGCATACAATCTGACGACGCTGGAGGATATTGCCGTCTTGCCAAATCTGGAAAAGCTCTGGCTGGAGACGGGAGATGCATGCGATTATGAAGCACTGGGGAATTGTTCCTCACTGCGGGAGCTTTCCATTGCGTCGCGGGAACCGCTGACAGACATCGGCTGGCTGCGGGAGCTTCCGGAACTGGAATTCCTCCGGCTTCGTGTCAGCCGTTTTTCTTCCCTGCACGCACTCGGATATGAAAAAGAAGGGGAGACGACGTTTCCGGCGCAGACGGCGGGAGCGGGCAGTGCGGACGGGACTTCCGGCGACACATGGGAAGCTGTGCTGGCGGACTGCACATCGCTGCGCTATCTGGAACTGGAATGCCGGGAAATGCCGGACATTGGGTTTCTGGACAGCCTTCCGGATCTGTACGCCTTCTGCCTTTATGGAGCGGAAAAGGACAGTGAGGCGGCACGGGGCAGGCGTTCCTGTTTTGGAGAGGATACGGCGCCGCAGGTACGATGCCTTGTCGTGGACGGCGCCTGGCTGCGCAATCCCGAATAGACGGCGCCCGGCTTCTCCGCTTCCGATGTCTTTTTCAGTTTGACACAAGCCGCAGTCCCGTGATGTCCGGGTCAATGACAAGGGAATAGTTGGTATAGTATACGACAAAGCCGGGCGCGCCGCCGCCGGGCTTTTTCACATTTTTTTTCAGCGTATAGTCGATTTCTGCTTTTTGTTGTCCTCTGGCGCGGGAATAATAGGCTGCCAGCTTTCCGGCTTCCTCAAACGCCCGGTCGGGGATTTCTCCGTCTTTGTCCGCCTTGAGAATAACATGCGAGCCGGGCATACCTTTGGCATGAAACCACCAGTCATTGCCGGAGGCGAAGCGGAATGTCAGTTCTTCGTTCTGATAATTGTTTTTTCCGACATAAATGTCATATCCGTCGCTGCTGATATAATGAAAGGGCCTGCTGGTGATTTTCGTCTTTTTTTTGCCGCCTTTTCTGCGGATAAAGCCGCTTTCGATCAGTTCTTCCCGAATCTGTACAAGGTCTTCTTCCTCGAGAGCAATATCCAGCGAGGAGGCGATGGATTCCAGATGGTCGATCTCTGCCTTTCCCTTTTTTGTCAGTTCGGACAGCGCTTCGTATGTGCGCTTTAATTTTCCGTATCTTTCAAAATATTTTTTGGCATTTTCCGATGGCGAAAGGAGCGGGTCGAGCGGGATGGTGATTTCTTCTCCCGTGTAATAGTTTACCGCCTGCATGGATTTGCTGCCGGGCGGCGTACCATAGCCGTACGTATTGAGCAGTTCGCCGTATACCCGGTATTGTTCTTTTTTCTCTGTGTCTTTGATCTGCTTTTGCTGCAAGTCATATTTTTTGATATTGCGTTCCAGCGCGGTCTGCACGATACGCCGCAGGTCGGCGGATTTCTGCCGGATCCGGGTTACGGTATTTTTTTCCGCGTAATAGGTGTGCAGCAGTTCGGAGACAGAGGCGAACGATTTCACTTCACAGTCTTGATAGCAGGTCAGAGGGACACAGGCGTATTCTCTGGGAATTCCCCTTTTATACAGAATATGCGGGGAATATGCGCCGGCTGTAATGCGCTGTATCAGGCTGTGGAAAGCGTCCCAGAGCGCCGTGCGTTCTTCCGGGGACAGCGCCTGCGCAGGTTTGTCGCCGTCTATATCCGCCAGATAGCAGAGCTCCTGAGCAATCACCGGCGAGATTCCGGTAAAAGTCATGTAGAGGGCCTTAAAGGCGGGCATGGCTCTGGCAGGAAGAAGTTCGTAAAAGCGGGCCGCCTGCGTCTGCAGCGGATCTTCCTTTTCCTGCGTTTGCGGTATAAAATAAGGCCTGCCGGGAAGCACTTCCCGGACGGAGCTGACCATGCCGGATACATGTTTGATGCTGTCTATAATCGTGTCGTTATGGTCAACGAAAATGATATTGCTGTGCTTGCCCATAATCTCAATCAGCAGAGACTTGCGGCACAGATCGCCCATTTCGTTCCGATGCTCGATTTCCATGCGGACAATACGTTCCAGCCCCGGCTGACTGATTTGCAGGATACGGCCGTTAAGGATATGTTTGCGCAGCAGCATACAGAAATTCGGCGCCGTCATGGGACTTGCCATCGTCTCCGGATACAGATAGAGCAGCGGCAGAGATGCGCTGGCGGAGAGAAAAAGCCTGTGATTCCCCTGCCCGGTGCGGATTGTCAGCAGCAGCGCGTCGCTTTCCGGCTGCGCAATTTTGACAATCCGTCCGCCGGTGAGGGAAGCCTGTAATTCCTTTGTGATACATGCGATGGTGATACCGTCAAATGCCATGGTGTTGGATTCCTTTTCGACAAGCACTAATCAATTTTGTTTAGATATTATTATTTGTCGTGTATGTAGTTCTTTTGATTATTTGATATATCCATATTATCCTGCCTATATGGGCTAATGTGATCATTTTGTTATCGGCGTTGATAACATTAGCTGTTCAACTGTGGATAATACCTTTGAAATTCTGCAAATTTATTATAACCGATGAAATCTCTAATTGCAATAGCAAATCTTTATTTTTACGCACAAATTTGAAAATTTGTGCGTGTTTTAACTTGTAAAAACAGAAGCGATGTGTTATAATAAATACGCACACAGAAGCGATAATGTTGCGCTTGAATTATTTGATTAAAGCAGGTGAACGAATGGATAATCAAAAACTTGCCAAAGAAGTGATTACAACAAAAGGCGGAATCGCAAAATCGGCTGATTTTGTTGCTGCCGGAATGCGGTCTGCGGATGTTGTTAATTTGTGTAAT
>CATLGN010000081.1 GCA_949935685.1 uncultured Lachnospiraceae bacterium
GCGCCACCTGCGCCGCCTCTTCTTCCAGCGTCTCAATCAGCAGTTCGTCGTGCACCTGCAGAATCAGTTTGGAACGGCATCCCGCCGCTTTCAGCGCCCGATACACCCGGATCATGGCAATTTTGAACACATCCGCCGCCGTTCCCAGTATCGGGGAAATCATCGCCACCCGCTCACCGAATGAGCGCTGCATAAAATTGCCCGACGATAGCTCCGGTACCGGACGCCGGCGCCCGAACATCGTCACTGCATAGCCTTTTTCCCTGGCCTGTTCCACCATCCGGTCCAGGAACGCCTTCACGCCCGGATAGGTGGCAAAATATTCCCGAATATAGCCTTCCGCCTCTTTTTTGGAAATGCTCAAATCCTGACTGAGCCCAAAAGAGCTGATCCCGTATACGATGCCGAAATTAACCGCCTTGGCATTGCGCCGCTGCAACGGCGTCACTTCCTCCAGCGTCGTGTGGAAAACTTTTGCCGCCGTAATGCGGTGAATGTCTTCGTCCATCCGGTATGCCTCGATCAACTGCTCGTCTCCCGACATATGCGCCAGAATCCGCAGCTCGATCTGCGAATAATCCGCATCGGTAAAAATATGGCCCGCCCCCGGCACAAACACCTTCCGGATCAGCCGTCCCAATTCCATCCGCATCGGAATATTCTGCAGATTCGGCTCGGTGGAGCTGATGCGCCCCGTGGCCGTAATCGTCTGGTTAAAATTGCTGTGTATCTTTTTATCCGCGCCGATAAAGACGGACAGGCCGTCCGCATAGGTCGATTTCAGTTTGGTAAGGCCGCGGTATTCCAGTATTTCGTCGATAATGGGATAATCCGGCGCCAGCTTTTCCAGTATATCCGCCGCCGTCGAATATCCTGTCTTTGTCTTTTTTCCGCCGGGGATACCGAGTTTTCCAAATAATATCTCGCCGAGCTGTTTCGGCGAATTGATATTAAAAGTTTCCCCCGCTTTCTGATGGATGCCTGTTTCCAGTTCTGCAATCCTGCCCGTCAGGGCTTCGCCGTACCGGCGCAGCTCCTCCGCTTCCACCCGGATGCCCTCTCGTTCCATATCATACAAAACATACGACAGCGGCATTTCAATCTCATAAAACAGCGCATCCATCCCCGTCTCTTTCAGCCTTGCCTGTAATATGTCCCGCGCCTTATAAGCGGTATACGCACCGTAACAGCCATAGACGGCAAAACGGGCTTCCTCCGCCGCTTCCCGCATCGTTTTTTTGCCGAAACACTCCCCGTATCCCGGCATGGACACCCCTGCATATTCCCGCGCCACATCCTCGATCGCGTAATCGCTTTTGAGCGGATTCAGCAGATAGGCCGCCAGTTGTATATCAAAGCAGTCCGACACATCGTCCCCTGCAAAATACGGATAAATCCCTTTCAGGAAAAAACCGGAGAGCTGTGTTCTGCCCTGCAGCCCGCCCAGTTTCCCGGTTAAATACTCCGCCGTCAAAAAACCCTGACATTTTACGACATATATGTCATTTTCCGAATGGCAGATACCCAGTCCCGCCACGCCGGAAACCCTGTCGTACAATAAAAAAACGCCCACAAGATCCGCATTCTCACAGGCGGAAAATACCGCTTCCGCTTCCATCAGTTCCGTCACGAGCCGAAAACGCTTTTCGATCGTATCCTGCGGCGTTTTCCGTTCAAACCGTCCAAGCATGTTTTTAAATTCCAGTTCCTGAAACATACCGTATGCCTGCTCCGTATACAGATTATGCATTCTGGCCGTTTCCAGAGAAAAAGGAAATTCCGCTTCCGTGCAGATCGTCGCCAGCACTTTGCTCAAATCCGCCAGCGCCCTGTTTTCCCGCAGGGATTCCCGGACAGACTTTTTGGAAATGGTGTCCAGCTTTTCATAGACAGCGTCCAGAGAACCATATTCCGCCATCAGAGCCATAGCCGTCTTTTCTCCGACCTTCGGAACGCCGGGAATATTATCGGAGGCATCGCCCATCAACGCTTTCAGTTCAATAAACTGCTGCGGCGTTACGCCATAACGCGCCTCCACATCCCTGGCATAATAATCCTCGATCTCCGTCCTGCCGCCCTTTGTCTTCGGAATCCGAATTTTAATATGCTCCGAGGCAATCTGCAACAGATCCCGGTCGCCCGATACCAACGTAACTTCCAGCCCTTCCCGCTCGCTGCGCCGGGCCAGCGTTCCCAGAATATCGTCCGCCTCCAGTCCCGCCTTCTCGCAGATCTGGACTTCCATCGCCCGCAGCACATCTTTCAAAACCGGAACCTGTTCATACAGTTCCTGCGGCATCGGCTTGCGGTTGCCCTTATAGTCCGCATAGATCGCATGACGAAATGTCGGCGCACTGACATCAAAAGCCACTGTCAGATAATCCGCCGACTCTTCCTCCAAAATCTTAAATAATATATTCAGAAAACCATATATCCCGTTTGTATGAAGCCCCGCGGCGTTGCTCAAAAGCGGCACGCCGTAATAGGCTCTGTTTAAAATACTGTGTCCGTCGATTAAAACAATTTTTTCACTCATTTGATAATCACCAATATCGTCATCAGGATCACCGCCAAAACTGCCAGCGCCTCCATTACATACATAAACCACAGCACCCGCTTGCGGGAACGGATTTTCCTTCTGGCGCTTTCCATCTTTTTTTCCAACTGGCTCTGCAGATCGAAGGTGCTTTCCTTTTCCAGATGCAGCATCCCTTCCGTCACAAGATATTGAATCGCCAGTTCTTCCCGGCACTCTTCACACTCGGTGACATGCTTCACAAAGCGCTGCAGATCTTTACTGTCCAGCTCATCTTCTATGAATTTATATATATTCTTCCGGGTTTCCTTGCAATCCATACAGCCTCCTGTACTCTGACATGTCGATTATACACTAAATAGCAAAATTTGGAAAGCATAAAAACGGAGAGAGGTTTCCCTCTCTCCTGCCAGGTATTGCCGTCAACATTGACACAGTATCTCTCTGTTTTATGCTTACAGCATTTTCTTCATTTCATCCGCCACGAACTGAACCTTTGTTCCCACAATAACCTGAACCGCATTCTTGCTCGGCCGGATTACGCCTGCAACACCCGCAGACTTAATCGTTCCCTCATTGACAGCAACATAATCTTTTACTTCGATACGAAGTCTTGTAACGCAGTTATCCAGAGAAGTCACGTTCGCTTTTCCGCCCAGACCTTCCAGAATAATTTCTGCAACTTTGGTAAAGTCGTTGTTTGCAAGTACCGCATTCTTATCGTCATCCATATCGTCGTCTTCACGACCCGGTGTCTTCAGATCAAACTTGGTAATCGCGAAACGGAATACCAGATAGAATACAACGGCTGCCGCAATGCCGAGCGGGATAATCAGCCATACTTTCTGCGCCAGCGGAAGCTGCGAACTGAAGATCAGGTCGGTAAGGCCGGCGGAGAAGGAGAAACCTGCACGGAATCCAAGCGCTACGGAAATGCCTGCGAAGATACCGTAAAGGATTGCATATACGACATACAGAGCCGGAGCCAGGAACATAAATGCAAATTCAAACGGTTCCGTTACGCCGCAGATAAAGGAGCAGATCGCTGCCGCGCCCATAATACCTGCCGCCGCTTTTCTCTTTTCCGGTTTGGAACAGTGAACAATCGCCAGAGCCGCCGCCGGAAGACCGAACATCATGGACGGGAAGAACCCTGCCATGTACATACCGGTCTGTCCTGCCACACCGGTATTGCCCCAGAAATTACCCAAGTCGTTGATACCGATGGCGTCAAACCAGAATACGGCATTCAACGCGTGGTGCAGACCAAACGGAATGAGCAGACGGTTCAGGAATGCATAAATACCGGAACCTACCGCGCCCAGATTCTGGATGCTGGAGCCAAGCGCTACCAGTCCCGAATACACGATGGGCCATACAAAGAAGAGAATGCCTGCTACAACAATCGATGCAACCGCCGTTACGATCGCCACACATCTCTTGCCGGAGAAGAAAGAAAGCGCATCCGGAAGTCTTGTGTTTTTAAACTTGTTATAGCATGTGGAACCGATCACACCGGCAAGGATACCGATAAACTGGTTCTGGATTTTACCGAACGCCGCGTGCGCTTCTGCGCCTGTCAGTGTCGCAACAACGCCGGAGGAAAGCAGGTTGACAATCATCAGCCATGATACAAGACCTGCAAGGCCTGCCGCGCCGTCATTGTCATCCGACATACCGAATGCCACGCCGATTGCAAACAGCCATGACATATTGTCGATCAAAGCACCCCCTGCTTTGATCAGGAAGAAACCAATGATTGCCGCAGCGCCTGTAATGTCGCCGCCCTGCATTGCGTTCGGCGACAGTGCATAGCCGACACCCATTAAAATACCGCAAACCGGAAGACATGCTACCGGAAGCATCAGGGATTTGCCTAACTTCTGTAAGTACTTCATCATAATTACTACCCCTTTCTTTTCATTCTGACCTGGCGCAGAATGTTAGTTTTTATCTATCGTTACAGGCTTTCTTTCAGGAATGCCTCTAACTCCGCCTGAGCCGTATTTTCGTCCTCGCCTTCGATGCTGAGGATAATCTTATTGCCCTGTTTCACACCCAGAGACATAACGGCCATAATCCGCTTTGCATCCGCCGTCTTGTCATTTTCCGTGTTCTTAACCGTGATATTACTCTGATAAGCAGACGCCTTCTTAACAAAAAGCCCTGCCGGTCTTGCATGCAGTCCCACCGGATCCGTAATTACATACTCCACTGTTTTCATTTTTTCTTCTCCTTTTCTCTTTACATTCCGATATGACGGATCTTATCCCGCAGCTTCAGGATATAGACGGGGGAAACCGAAAGTTCATCCAGTCCCATATCCAGGAATGTCTCCGTCAATGTGTCATCCGCCGCCAGCTCGCCGCAGATGCCTACCCAGGCGCCCTCTTTATGTCCGTTGTGTATGGTCATCTCGATCAGCTTCAGCACAGCCGGATGATGCGCGTCATAAAAAGGTTCCAGTTTCTGATTCTGTCTGTCGATGGCAAGCGTATACTGCGTCAGATCGTTCGTTCCGATGCTGAAAAACGCCACTTCTTTCGCCAGCTCACCGCTGACCAGCGCCGCCGCCGGCGTCTCGATCATAATGCCCAGTTCCACCTCGCCGAAGGCGATCCCCTCGCCTGTCAGTTCCGCCTTTACGTCCTCCACAATGGCTTTGATCCTGCGGATTTCTTCCACCGATATAATCATCGGGAACATAATCGCCGCCGTGCCGAACGCCGAAGCTCTGTAGATAGCGCGAAGCTGTGTGCGGAATATTTCCTGTCTTGTCAGGCAGATACGGATGGCCCGGAAACCGAGCGCCGGATTTTCCTCCGCATCCAGTTCGAAATAATCCGCTTTTTTATCCGCGCCGATGTCCAGCGTGCGGATAATGACCTTCTTGCCTCCCATACGGGAGATTACTTCTTTATAAGCCTGGAACTGTTCTTCCTCCGTGGGGAAGGTATCGCGGCCCAGATACAGAAATTCGCTGCGGAACAGACCGATGCCGCCGGCATCATTGGCAAGCACCTTTTCCACGTCTTCCACATTGCCCATATTCGCATACAGATGAATACGCCGTCCGTCCGCGGTGACATTGTCCTGGCCGATGAGCAGTTTCAGCTTTTCTTCCCGTTCCCGGATTTCCGCCTGTTCCTGCCGCTTCGCCTCCAGCGTCGCCGCATCCGGTTCTATAATAAGGCTGCCCGACACGCCGTCCACAATGGCCTCTTTCCCGTGATATGCCTTTGTAATCTCCACATCCGTATTGACAAGGGACGGAATATTCAGGGAACGGGCCAGTATCGCCGTATGGGAATTGGCCGAGCCTTGCTTTGTCACAAACGCCAGTATCTTTGTCTTATCCATCGCGATCGTCTCACTGGGCGACAGATCGTCCGCCAGTATAATCACCGGCTCTTTCGTATGCAGCCCCGGTTCCTCCCGTCCTTCCAGAACACGGACAACCCGGCCGGAAATATCCAGCACATCGGCGGCTCTCGCCTTCATGTAATCGTCGTCCATGGAAGAAAAAACGGCGGAGAATTCTTCCCCTGTCACCGTCACCGCATATTCCGCATTGACGGATTCCGTCCGGATACGGTTTTCGATCGTTTCCAGATAATCCAGATCCTCCAGCATCATCTTATGCACGTCAAAGATCATGGCGTTTTCTTCGCCTACCTGCTCCATCGCTTCCTGATACAGCTCGTCAAGCTGCTCCATCGCCTCTTTTCTGGCCGCCTGAAAACGCGCGGCCTCGCTCTCCGTATCCGCGACCGTCATCTTGGTCCAGGTACTTTCCTTTTTTTCAATCACATACAGTTTTCCGAGCGCAATACCCTGTAACACACTCTTTCCATGATAAGTTTCCATAATGATTCAACCTTCCTATATTTTAATCCGAAGGATGCAATCCCCCTGCGATACCTTTCCCTCCACGCCCGGAACGACATCCGTATAATTCCCCGAATTGCAGATCAGAACCGGTGTAATCGTGTCATATCCCGCCGCCGCGATCGCGTCCAGATCGGCCTCCAGCAGCAGATCGCCTTTGGATACCGTCGCTCCTGCCTCGGTATGCGCCGTAAAATGTTCCCCTTTCAGATTTACCGTATCCAGCCCCACATGAATCAGTATCTCCACACCGTCCGCAGAAGTAATGCCGATGGCATGTTTGGTGGGAAACAGCGTATTGATCGTCCCGTTTACCGGCGCGTAAAACTTCCCGTCCTCCGGTTTTACCGCTATGCCCTTGCCCAGTATTTCCTCGCTGAACGTCGGATCGGAAACTTCCTTGATGCTGACGCACTTCCCACTGCAGGGCGAACCGATCTCCAAATCCTTTTTCTTAAATACTCCGTCCAAAAAACCCATAATATTCTCCTTCCTCTACACGGCGCCGGGAACTACGCATAAAGATCCCGGATCCGCAATAAAATAACGACAAGATACAACTGCTCTTCCTCTGTCATATGACATTTGTATTCTCTCTGCAAAAGCGCCGCGGTATCCGCCACCGCCTTTACCAGCTCCGGACAGCACTC
>CATLGN010000082.1 GCA_949935685.1 uncultured Lachnospiraceae bacterium
CAAACTACATACCTGTCCGGGACTGGAACCGATATAGTTTTTTGGAACAATCCATAAGGAGCAATATTTCCGCACGATACGGCTGTGCTGACTTTCTGGAATAATGTTGACATATTGCTATTTATCTTACCCAAAAGACCCATAGTGGTCTTTTTTGTATAACAATGAGCGGAAAGGAAAAAACAAAAATATAAATATAAGTTAGCTTTGATATATTACCTTGTACGAATGACGGCTATTTTGCAAAAACAGGAGTAGAGGCGATTAGCCAACGGGGGAAAATGAGAAAAAATAAAACGCATGAAAGGTGCAGATGTATCGGTATATCAGAGCGGGCAAAGGCGACTGGCAATGCGCAGAATGTTTTGTATATTGTGGGCGTAGAGAGACATTCTATGATATGCCTTGGTTGGGAAAAGAAAAGCTTTCCAAGAAGCCAGCCGCAGGAATGACACTGACACGGGCGAGACTATATGAAGCCTGATTCAAAAAAGATTGCAAGCGCTTTCCGTCTGTGCTACAATTTCTGATTAATATCCTGACTGATACAATCATGGCAGAATGACAATGAGGCTGGTTTTCGGAGAGGGATACGAAAGTTTTGAGAACGGAGTGATTGCAAAATGAATAGCCGTACAGTGATAAAAAGTGCTTTGAAAGTAGCTTTTCCCCATACGATTCCGATTTTTGCGGGATTTTGGTTTCTGGGGATAACGTATGGTATTTATATGCGGGCGTTGGGATTCAGCTTTGCTTATCCAATGATGATGAGCCTTGTGATCTTTGGAGGTTCTTTGGAATTTGTGGCGGCAAAGATGCTGCTCTCGGCGTTTGCGCCGCTTCAGACTTTTCTGGTGGCTTTGATGATTCAGGCAAGACATTTATTTTATGGTATTTCCATGCTGGAGCGGTTTCGGGGAACCGGGTGGAAAAAATGTTATCTTATTTTTGGCATGTGTGATGAAAGCTTTTCCATTAACTATTCTGTCGAGATTCCAGAAGATGTGAACCGGGGATGGTTTATGTTTTTTGTGACATTGTTGAATCAGTTTTACTGGTTTTCGGGGGCTGTAATTGGCGGCATTGCCGGTTCGCTGATTTCTTTTAATATGGAAGGGCTGGACTTTGTTATGACGGCAATGTTTGTCGTTATATTTCTGGAACAGTGGCTGAAGGAGAAACGACATGACACGGCGCTGATTGGCTTGGCGGTTTCTGTCGTCTGCCTGTGTGCATTTGGGGCGGATTCCTTTTTGCTTCCGACGATGGCCGGTATTCTCTTTCTGCTTACGGTGTTTCGGAAACCGATTGAAAGGGCGGGTGATACGATATGACGCTGACACAGCAAATTATTACGATCGGTCTGTGCGCACTTGGGACAATGGTGACGAGATTCCTGCCGTTTCTTATATTTTCGTCACGAAAGCCTGTGCCGAAGTACATACAATATCTGGGCAGGGCGCTTCCGGCTGCGATATTCGGGATGCTGGTTGTGTACTGCCTGAAAGGCGTAAGCGTTTTTTCCGGCACGCATGGTTTGCCGGAACTGCTGGCGATTGCTGTTGTCGTGGGACTGCATCTCTGGAAACGGCAGATGCTTCTTTCCATTGCGGGCGGTACGATCTGCTATATGCTGCTGGTACAGTTTGTTTTCTGAGAAGCAGTATGAATATCGCATATACGGATAGATGTTTACAGTGGAGAAAAAATGAGGGCATTTTTCCACCGGGAAATATATGGATACGGGTGTTTGATCTGCAGACGATGCGATAGGAAGAACGGATGGTGACACTGTCCGAACTGCCGCAGCTCTTTGCAGGGCAATGGATTTTAATGGAAAATCACCGGGGAATGTGTTATACTAAAAACGTAATTCGGCCCGCCGGTGGCAGAGAAATGATACGATACAGGAAGACAGATCATGAATGAGACAAAACAGGACAGAAGATGGTTTTTGAAGGGAATGAAGGATGGAATCCCGATTGCGCTCGGTTATTTTGCCGTGGCGTTTGCATTGGGAATTGCGGCGAAAAAAGCCGGTATGAATGTGGTGCAGGCAGGCGTGATGTCGATCACCATGCTGGCTTCCGCAGGGCAGTATGGGGCGATCACGGTTATTGCCGGCGGCGGCGGTTATTTGCAGATGGCCGTTACGACGCTGATTGTTAATTTGCGGTACCTTTTGATGTCCTGTGCCCTGTCCCAGAAAGTAGACCCGGGACTGGGAATGGGGCATCGCTTTTTATTGTCCTATCCGGTTACGGATGAGATATTCGGAATTGCCATGTCGGTGGAGGGCAGGCTGAATCCCTTTTATAATTATGGTGCGGCGGCAGTGGCGGCGCCCGGCTGGACGGCGGGGGCGGTTCTTGGCGCGGCGGCGGGAGCCATTTTGCCCCGACGGGTGGAAAACGCATTGAGCGTGGCGCTGTATGGCATGTTTTTGGCAATTATCATTCCGGCGGCAAAGAAAAATAAAATTGTAGCGTTTGTCGTGGCGTTTTCCATGGGATGTAGTTTCCTGTTCGCGAAAGCGCCCGTTCTGCGGGAGATTTCTTCCGGGATGCAGATTATTCTGCTGACAGTGCTGATTGCAGGAGCGGCGGCGTTTCTCTTCCCGGTCAGGGAGGCGGAAGAAGGAGGGGACGAACATGCATCATAATATCTGGATCTACTTGCTTGTGGCGGCGTTTACCATATATTTGATCCGTGTATTGCCAATGACACTGATCCGGCGGGATATTAAAAATCCGTTTGTCCGGTCGTTTCTGTATTATGTCCCTTATGTGACATTGGCGGTTATGACATTTCCGGCGATTTTATCCGCGACGGGCAGCTCCGTATCGGCCTGGGCGGGATTTCTGACGGGCGTTGTGCTGGCTTATGTGGACGGCAATCTGTTCCGGGTGGCGATCTGCTCCTGTGTGGTTGTTTACCTTGCGGAGTTGTTTTATCATTAAATCGTAAAGGAAAGGTGGCGGCGTTGGAAAAAGCGTACAAACTGGAATTTGCAAATGAGCAGGAACACAGTCTTTCCGTAAGTTGCTGCGGCTGCTCCCGAACGGAACCGCTGCACAGTTTCGGGCCTGCGCTGAAACCGCATTTTCTCATTCATTATGTACTCAGCGGAAAGGGGAAATTCTCCGTGCGCGGTCAGGAGTATGTACTGGAGGCGGGCAGCGGGTTTTTGATTGAACCGGGCGAGCTGGTCTTTTATCAGTCTGACGGACAGGAACCGTGGACGTATGTCTGGGTTGGCTTCGGCGGCAGTCAGGCCGGGGAATATGTCAGAAAGACGGGGCTTTCCGGCGGACACCCGGTTTTTCATTCCGACAGGCAGGAAGAATTGTATGCCTGTGTGCGCAATATGATGGAACACAACACATCCGCCGTGGCGAATGAGCTGCGCAGGAATGGTGAGCTTGCGGTGTTTCTTTCTCTGATCGTATCGGACATGCAGTTACGGAAATCGGATGATGTCAATCGGGCGAACACGTATGTAAAAAAGGCGATCGGCTTTATTCAGCAGAATTACTGTAACCCGATTCGGGTGACGGATGTGGCGGAGTTTGTATGTGTCAACAGAAGTTATCTCTGCTCGCTGTTCAAGGATTCCATCGGTATGTCGCCGCAGAAATTTCTGGCCGCTTATCGGACTACCCGGGCGGCGGAATTGCTGCAGACGACGGATATTCCGATTGAGAGTATTGGATTGTCGTGTGGTTATAACGATGCGATTGTGTTTACAAAAGCGTTTCGACAGGAGAAAGGCGTTTCGCCTTCGTGTTACCGGAAGACATATCGCGAGAGCGGCAGCAGGCATAACAGGGAACAGTTACTGCAGATTGAGGATTTGATACGAAAAAATGAGAAGGGAAAGGGAGAAAAGCAGATGGAATCATTGCATGTGATGGAAAACGAGTACATGACAGTAAAAATTAACGACGCGGGAGCGGAGTTATGGGAGTTGTGGAATAAAAAGACGGGGGAGCAGGTCATCTGGGACGGCCGCCCGGAGATCTGGAACCGCCGTACGCCGGTCTTGTTTCCTTTTGTGGGACGTGTTGCGGAAAACGCTTATGTATATCAGGGAAACACATACCCGATGGGACAGCATGGCTTTGCCAGAGACATGCGGTTTACGATGGTGGAAAAGGGAAACGATTATGTAATTCATGAACTGCGCGCCGATGCGGAGACAAAAAAACGTTATCCGTTTGATTTTGTGTTCCGTGTTACGCATCGGCTGGAAGGAGAAAATCTTTTCATTGCATGGGAAGTGAAAAACTGCGGCGGCGAGACGATGTATTTTCGAATCGGCGGGCATCCGGGATTTGCTCTGCCGGATATGGAAAAAGAAGACGAAGCGGTATACAGTCTGTATTTCCCGGGTAAAGAATGTTTGACCTATCTTCTGGTCGATGCGGCGACGGGATTGGGAAAACCGGAACAGACATGGGAACTTTCTCTGACACAGGGACGCTGCCCGATCGGCAGGCATATGTTTGATCAGGATGCGCTTGTCTTCGACGACGGTCAGATTACGGAGGTTTCGATCCTGCGGCCGGACGGCAGTCATTATGTGACGTTGGCAGGGGCGGATTTTGCAAGTTTCGGCATCTGGGCGAAGCCGGGCGCGCCGTTTGTCTGCCTGGAGCCGTGGGCGGGACGCTGTGACAATCAGGGCGCTGCACAGGAACTGGAACGCAAGCCGGGTATGAATCGTCTGGAGGCGGGCGGTGTGTATACGAAAGGGTATCGCATCGGAATCGGCGGGGTTTGAGAAATCGGAGAGAGCCATATGGGAGCATATTACGATGATGGCCGGGGCCGTTACGGCACGGGCGAAAGTTATGATTATTTTTGGCAATATGCCGAAGACGAAACCGTTCGGATTGCCACCAGTGAAGACGGTCTCTGGACATATGCCATGAAGACGGATGATGAGGCAGAAGATGGAATCGAACTGGTACGTTATAACGGAGACCAGACGGAGATTGCCGTGCCGGGACGTGTCGACGGCAGAACGGTTACGGCGCTGCGCTGCACATTTGACGGCTTTTATGAGCTGAAACGTGTGTCTGTCCCGGAAGGGATAACATTGATTGAGGGCGCTTTTTATGGGTGTGAAGGGTTGGAAAGCATTACCCTGCCGGACAGTCTGGAGGAAATGTCCTATGGTTTAAACTGTTGTTATTCTCTGAAGGAGGTAAAGATACCGCCTCATGTACGCGATTTTTCCTGGGCTTTCGAAGGTACGGAGCTGAAGACAATCGTGTTTCCGCTGGGAACGGAGGACATCAGCCATGCTTTTATGGGCTCGCCGGTATTGCGGTCCGCTGTTGTGCCGGGGAGCGTAACCGATATGGAGGAAGCGTTCGCGGACTGTGAAGCGCTGACGGATGTGGTGCTGGAGGACGGGCTCCGGGAGATTGGAGATTACGCTTTCTATCATTGTACTGCGCTTCGGGAGCTGACCATTCCCGAGAGCGTCACAGTGTTCGGAACGCTTGCCGTCGGATTTATGGAACTGCGGGAATATACCGATTCTCGCAAGATGGCGTATCGGATTAGGGGAAATGCAGTTATCCCCGGGTTTCGGATACGGGGCAGAGCCGGTTCGCAGGCGGAGCGGTATGCGCAGGAAAACGGGATTTCGTTTACACCGATACGGGAATGAGTGATGAAAGAGAATTTTTCTTCTATATTAGAGCAAAGGGAATACGATTTTCTGCGCACGAACGAGCATCTGGGGCGATATGTGATACTGTTGGGGCTTGGCGGCAGTTATTCGTATGGAACGGAGCGGGAGGGCAGCGATATTGACGTCCGCGGTGTTGCGCTGAATCGAAAGTCCGATCTGATCGGGCTGACGACGTTTGAACAGTATGTGGATGACGCGACGGATACAACCGTGTATGGGTTTCGCAAGATGATCACATTGCTCCTGAACTGTAATCCGAATACGCTGGAAATTCTGGGTCTGAATCCGGAGCATTATCTGTATCTGGATGATTTCGGACGGGAACTGATCGACAATACGCGGTTGTTTCTGTCCAAACGGGCGATTCAGTCTTTTGGCGGCTATGCCGATGCGCAGCTCCGGCGCCTGCAGAATGCGCTGGCGCGGGATTCCTATCCGCAAAAGGAGAAGGAACAGCATATTTTTAACTCCGTGAAAAACGCCATGTATGATTTTCGGAAACGGTACGAGCGGTTTGAAAATGGTGCAATCCGTATGTATACCGATCAGGCGGTGAATCCGCTGTTTGATACGGAGCTGTTTGTCGATGTGGATCTGAAACATTATCCGCTGCGGGATTATAAGAATATCTGGAATGAAATGCACAATATTGTCCGGGATTATGACAAGATCGGAAAACGCAACCGGAAAAAGGACGATAACCATTTGAATAAACATGCCATGCATCTGGTACGCCTGTTTATGATGGCGATCGATATTCTGGAAAAGGGAGAGGTTCGCACATACCGGCGGGCGGAACATGATCTGCTGCACGGCATTCGCAGGGGAGATTATCAGAAAGCGGACGGCACCTTCCGGGATGAATTTTATGAGATTATCAATGATTATGAGAAGCGGCTGGATCTGGCAGCCCGGGATACCGCGCTGCCGGATGAGCCGGATATGAAACGCGTACAGGAATATGTAATGTCGGTCAATGAAAGGGTGGTTCGCGATGCGGTACGGTGCGTTTGAAGGCCCGGTGGAAGAACTGATACGCAGTCAGCTGCGGGAGATCGAGGAAAAGGAACAGGTGGTAATACTCCATGCAGTGGAATCCGGCAGCAGGGCGTGGGGATTCGCCTCGCCGGACAGCGATTATGATGTGCGGTTTGTCTATGTCAGGCGTACGGCGGATTATCTCAGGCTGCAGGACTGTGATGATTTTATTGACTGGGCGCTGGACGAAACGCTGGATATAAACGGATGGGATCTGTCCAAGGCGCTGCGGCATTTTCACAAATCGAACGCCACGCTCTTTGAATGGGCGGGTTCT
>CATLGN010000083.1 GCA_949935685.1 uncultured Lachnospiraceae bacterium
GGCGGTAACGGACGCCGGCTATGACTATATCGCGATGGACGCGGCGCTCACGCGGTACGGCGGCGTGGAGACGCGTGCGGAAGGAAGACTGTACGCGGACTGGCTGAAAAAGCATACGGGGGAATACGACGGTGTCATCTTCTCCATGCCGATTTTCGCCGACGAGAACGGAGCGATTACCGCGCTGCAGGATGCCGGCGTACCGATTCTGATGCAGGCATATCCCGACGAGATCGGCAAAATGGATTTTGCGCACCGCAGAGACGCATACTGTGGAAAATTTTCGGTGACGGACGTCTTTACCCAGTATCGGGTGCCTTTTACGGTTATGAAACCGCATGTGGTACACCCGCTGTCTCCGGCGTTTGCACAAAACCTGAACGATTTTGCGGCCGTCTGCCGGGTCGTCAACGGCATGAAGCGGTTTAACGTGGGCTGCATCGGCGCGCGCACGACGGCGTTTAAGACGGTGCGCTTTGACGAAATTACGCTGCAAAAGTATGGTATCAATGTGGAGTCGTTCGATTTGTCGGAAGTATTTTTCAAGGTGGGGAAGAAGGCGGACGACGACAAGGCGGTACTGGCAAAGCGGGAACGGCTGCAGGCCTATACGGACTGCTCCGGGGTGCCGCGGGAAAATATGCTCACACTGGCTAAGGTTGCGGTCGTACTGGACGAATACATAGAGGCTTACGCGCTGGACGCGCTGACGCTTCGGTGCTGGAACGAGATGGAAGAAGTGCTGCGCATCTGTCCCTGTGTGCTGCTGAGCGAGCTGAATGACAGAGGAATCGTGGCCTCCTGCGAAATCGATATGTGTTCCGCGCTGACGATGCGGGCGATGCAGCTTGCAAGTGGGCAGCCGACGGCGGTGCTGGACTGGAACAATAATTATGGCGATGCGGAAGACAAGGTGATTCTGTTTCATTGCGGGCCGGTTGCGCAGAGCCTGATGACGGGAAAGGGGACGGTGACGGAGCATAAAATGTTTGCCAAAGGCGATCCCGGCAGCGGATGGGGCAGCAATGAGGGCAGGATCCGGCCGTTTGCTATGACGTTTTCCAACTGTCAGACAAAGGATGGCAGGCTTATTGTCTATGCGAGCGAGGGACGCTTTACGGAAGATGTAATCGAAGAAGCGTTTTTCGGCTGCGGCGGGGTGGCGGAGATTCCCGCCCTGCAGGATAAGCTGATCCGGCTGGCGCGCGGCGGGTTCAAGCACCATACATCTGTCGGCGTGGGACATATGAAAGCGATTTTAGAGGAAGCTTTTACGACATATCTGGGATATGACTGGGTTGACATAGACGCCTGACGGCATCGGGCGGCGGCCGCGCACCTGTCTCGTAAGACTGTGTGCGCGGCCGGGCCGGAATGGGGGAAACAAGAATGAAAATTGCGGGACTGGATATAGGGACGACGGGCTGTAAGCTGACGGTATTTGATGAGGCAGGCCGCTTTCTGGATAAAGCATACCGGGAGTATCCCGTAAAGCGTACATGCGGCGCCCATGAGGTGGATGCGCGGGCGATTCTGGATATGGTATGGGAAGTGATCCGGGAGATGGCGCAGGCTTATCCGGATATTGCGGGAATCGGCGTGACCAGTTTCGGGGAAACTTTTGTGGCGGCGGATGCAGAAGGCGGTGCGCTGTATCCTGCCATGCTCTATACCGATCCGCGGGGCGCTGCCGAATGCGAAGAACTGACGCGGAAACTGGGACGGGAAACGATATTGCATATTACGGGCGTTGATCCGCACGAGATGTACAGTATATCCAAAATGATGTGGCTGAAAGCACATGAACCGGACGTATACCGGCGGGCGGCGCATCTTTTTCTGATCGAGGATTATGTGGTCTTTCATCTGACGGGAAAGGCGCAGATCGATTATTCCCTGGCGGCGCGCACACAGGCGTTTGACATCGGCACGCTGACATGGAGCGAGCGGATACTGGAACAGGCGGGGATTGACAAAAGTCTGTTGTCCGCGCCGGTTCCCATCGGCACGGCGGCGGGGAAAATACTGACAAATGTGTCGGAAAACACGGGACTTTCCCCCGACACGGTTGTCGTATCGATCGGACACGACCAGGTGGCGGCGGCCATCGGGGCGGGCGTTTTTTCCGCCGATCAGGCGGTGGACGGCGCGGGAACGGTGGAATGCATTACGCCGGTATATGACGGCCTGCCGGATCTGGATGTGATGAGCCGCGGAAAATTCGCAGTTGTGCCGTATGTCCTGCCGGGCAAGTATGTGTGCTACGCTTTTTCCTATACGGGCGGTGCGCTGATTCAGTGGTGCGCGGACACACTGGCGAAAAAGGAGAAGGAACTGGCGGCGCAGGAAGGCGTTTCCGTCAATGCGTATCTGGAGCGGGGCTATGTACAGCCGACGGGCATGCTGGTGTTGCCTCATTTCGCGGGAGCGGCCACGCCGTATATGGACAACGGTTCTAGGGGCGCGATACTGGGGCTGGATACCGGCACGACGACGGCGCGGCTTTATCATGCCTGTATGGAAGGCGTTGTCTATGAAATGCTGGTCAATCTTGAATATTTGCAGCGCTCCGACATCCGTATGCTTCACGCCACGGGCGGCGGCGCGCGCTCGGAGATCTGGATGCAGATGAAGGCGGATATGCTGAATATCCCGATTACCGCCCTTGCCACCGCAGACGCGGGCACGGTGGGCAGCGCCATGCTGACCGGGATGGCGGCGGGCGTATTCCGTGATCTGGAAGAGGCGGCGGGGCATATGGTGGAAAAGACGAAGGTTTATGAGCCGCGGCCGGAAATGCATCAAAAATACCGGGCGGTTTATGAGCGCTATCGCAAAGTCTATGATGCCGTGCGTCCGCTTATGGAAGCGGGGCGGTGACAGGCGCGTGTAAGCAGGGAGACAGGGCAGAGGGCAAGTATGTATATCTCAGAATTTGTAGCACAGACCGTTGTGGAAGAAATCGGAAGAGAAATTCGGGAAAACGTCAACCTGATGGATCAGGAGGGGCGTATTATCGCCAGCACGGACCCGGAGCGCATCGGCACCCTGCATGACGGAGCCAGAAGGGTGATCCGCGAGGGCCTGCAGGAGCTGTATATCACGCCGGATATGGAGACGGCCACCACGAGAAAAGGCATCAATTTGCCAATCGCAGTGCGGGGCGAGACGGTGGGCGTGATCGGCATTACCGGCGAAAAGGAACGTGTGGCCGGGTATGGCAATATTGTACGGCGCATGACGGAGATTATGATCGAAGACAGTCTGCTGCGGGATAAGAACAAATATGACAGACGTGTCAGATACCGCTTTATGGAAGAATGGATTGGAAAAGCCGGCGCGGTGTATGACAAAAGTTTTGTGGAGCGGGGGCAGCGCCTCGGAATCGATATTGCGAAACCGAGGCGGGCCTTCGTCATTCATTTTGCGCGCTATCAGGTATTGTCCGATACGATGGAAGGGCAGCGGCATCTGGAGGAAATGGAGGCGTCGATTCGCCACTTTGCGGATAAAGAAAAGGATATGCTCTATCTGCGGGAGCCGCCGCGGCAGATTTGCCTCGTGCGGACATGTCCCGACGGGCGGATGCGGGAGCTGGCGCAGCAGATCATTCAACTGATCCGCAGGAAGTACCGCGAAAGTGTGCTGGTCGGAATCGATTCGGGCCGGGCGGGCGACAGTCAGATCAGCCATAACTGTGAGGAGGCGGAGGCGGCAGCGCGAAACTGCCGGGAAGGCGACCGGGAGATTGTATTCTACAAAGAACTGAATGTGGAACTGTTTTTGGATGAAGTGGACGGGGAGACGATGAAAAAGTATGTGGAGAAGCTGTTTCCCCATACCGATCTGAAAGAGCTGGAAGCTTATATGACGATGATCGCGGCGTATTTTGAATATGACGGTTCCGTAACCCGGATGGCGGACATGCTCTTTATGCACAAAAATACGGTACAGTATAAATTAAAAAAGCTGGAGACACTTTCCGGCCGTGACATCCGCACGCCGAAGGGGGCGGCGGTCTATTATATGGCGCTTTCTTTCTACAGGAAACTGTGTGGCAGCGGCGGTCTGGGTCGAAATATGTCAATATAACAAAAAAACACAGAAATATATGGTATGAGTAACATTCACAAGGGATTCCGAATATGCTATCGTAAGAAAGAAGTACAAAAAGTCCGACAAAACGTGCGACAAACTGTACATATTGCACAAGTTCGGCAAAACTATACACTTAGGAGGGTGAAAGTATGACAGGAATTCCTTTTGTAATCGTTTTTATTCTGGCGATCGTGGTCATGATCGTGATGATCAGCAAGTTTAAGATCCATCCGTTTTTGTCCATTATGCTCGTGTCCATGATTCTGGGACTGATCGGCGGCATTCCGTGGGTGGATACCACCGGAGCAGACGGGGAAAAGATCAGCGGTATTGCGAATGTAATCGGAAGCGGCTTTTCTTCGACGTTTACGAGCATCGGCATCGTAATTATTTTCGGCGCCATGATCGGCAGTTTTCTGGAATCCACAGGAGCCGCGCTCAAGCTGGCCGACATGGTTGTGAAGCTGGTCGGGCCGAAACATCCCGAACTGGCGATTGAACTGATGGGATGGGTCGTATCGATACCGGTATTCTGTGATTCCGGTTTCGTAGTGCTCAATCCGATTCGCAAGGCTATGGTAAAACGGACGGGCGCTTCCTCGGTTGCCATGACGGTATGTCTTTCAGCCGGTCTGTACGCGTCGCATGTGTTTATTCCGCCGACGCCGGGGCCGATCGCTGCGGCCAATACGCTTGGCGTAGGAGAACATCTGCTTCTCGTTATGGGCTTCGGCGCGCTGATCTCGATACCTGCGCTGGCCGGCACTTATTTTTATGCGAAATTTATCGGCAAAACCATTACCGCCAATGATGAGGCGAACAGCGGTGAGACCGTGCAGAGTTACGAAGAACTGGTTGCTTCTTACGGTAAGCTGCCGGGCGGCATGATGAGTCTGGCGCCGATCATTGTTCCGATTATCCTGATGGCGCTTTCGAATGTATCTTCCATTTTAAAATGGGAAGGCGCGCTGGCGACGGCCTGTACCTTCCTTGGCACGCCGATTATCGCACTGGCGGTAGGCGTGATTCTGGGCATTATCCTGATGGTGCAGAATGGACGGACATCAAAATTATATGAACTGACAAACGATACGTTAAAGACGGTAGGCCCGATTCTGTTCGTTACGGCAGCGGGCGGGGTACTGGGCAAGGTGATTTCTTCCACAAGCCTTGTCAAGTTTATCACAGACAATGCGGCTTCTCTGCAGACGATCGGCATTTTCTTCCCGTTCCTGCTGGCGGCTATCCTGAAATCGGCGCAGGGGTCTTCCACGGTTGCCATTACGACAACGGCGGGGATTATGGCGCCTCTGATGGGTGCGCTGGGAATGGGCACGCCGGCTATGGCAGCCTTGTGCGTTATGGCGATCGGCGCAGGCGCAATGACGGTATCCCATGCAAACGATTCTTATTTCTGGGTTGTGACAAACTTTGGCGGCATGACGCCGGAACAGGGGTATAAGACACAGACGGCGGCCACGCTGGTGGAAGGCATCTGTTCAATCGCGGCAATCTTTGTTTTGTCGTTGTTTATCCACTGAAAATATGTGCCGGTTGGAAGCCGTTGTTGAGGGAGGGAATTTATGAATTTACGGAAAGACGCGGATGAGATTATCCGGGCGGCCATTGCCGCCTCTCTTCCGGATGAGGCGGTAAAAAATGCCTTGCAGGGGCGTGACTTCGGTTCGGGCCGGATCTATATGGTTGCAACGGGAAAAGCAGCCTGGCAGATGGCGAAGGCGGCTGCCGATATTCTGGGGGAGCGGCTGACGGCGGGCGTGGTTGTGACGAAATACGATCATGTAAAAGGAGAAATCGCAAAAACGACGTGCTTTGAAGGCGGGCATCCGGTGCCGGACGCCAATTCTTTTCGGGGAACGGAGGCGGCGCTGGCGCTTATCCACGACCTGCAGCCTGCGGATACGGTGTTGTTCCTGCTTTCGGGCGGCGGCTCCGCTTTGTTTGAAAAACCGTTGATTCCGCAGGAGGAACTGGGTGATATTACACAACAGCTTCTTGCCTGCGGCGCGGATATTGTGGAGATGAATACCATCCGCAAACGGCTTTCGGGCGTAAAGGGCGGCCGGTTTGCGCTTGCCTGCCAGCCTGCACAGGTATACAGCATCGTACTCAGCGACATTCTGGGCGATCCGCTGGATATGATCGCCTCCGGGCCCGCCTATCCGGATTCCTCGGTCTGTGAGGATGCGGTGCGGATTGCCGGGAAGTACCATTTGCAGTTGAGCGATACGGCGCAGAGGCTTTTGCGGGAGGAGACGCCGAAACGCCTTGACAATGTGGAGACGAAGATTACCGGAAGTGTGACGGGGCTGTGCCGTGCGGCGGCCCGCGCGGCGCAGTCGCTCGGCTACGAGCCGCTTATCCTGACGGATCAGTTATCGTGCGTTGCGCGGGAAGCGGGCGCATTTCTGGCGGCAATCGCCAAGACGCATCAGAATGCGGGGAAAAGCCTGGCCTTTATCGCGGGTGGCGAAACGATCGTTCATCTGACGGGAAAGGGAAAGGGCGGCCGCAATCAGGAGCTGGCGCTGGCAGCGGCGGAAGGGATCGCCGGGCTGGAACAGACGGCGATATGCAGCGTGGGCAGCGACGGGACGGACGGCCCGACCGACGCGGCCGGCGGCTACTGCGACGGCGGAACGAAAGCACAGTTGGACGTACTGGGAATCCGCATTTACGATGTGCTGCAGGAAAATGATGCGTATCATGCCCTGCAAAAGACCGGCGGCCTGGTGATGACCGGCGCGACCGGCACCAATGTCAATGATGTGGCCGTGTTGTTGATTCGGCGGTGATGCGTACAAAGGGAGCGTTTCCCAATGGGCTATTGCAAAGCGGACGGGGCGCC
>CATLGN010000084.1 GCA_949935685.1 uncultured Lachnospiraceae bacterium
CAGTAAAATCCCTGCCAGAACAGCAGGGATTCCCGCATAATCCAGACAATGCAAAATCGCTATAATCGCCGAATCTTCATAACGATCCATATATCTGACAAGCGCCCCATAGACCACCACTTTCCCTGTTACCGCTATGACCATAGCGGCAGCAATCTGCACGGCAATCGCCAGATTGACGGCTCCGCCGCCGACACTGTGTGAACCGGAAATATCATAATCGCCCTTCTGCAAACCGTCCGTCCATCCGGCGGCATCTCCGTCTCCTTCATATAAAAACCCCGCAAACCGTCCCCAGATGTATAACAGATTCAACGGCCTCTCATTTTCATAGCAGCCGTTTCCCTCCACAGCCTCCCGCACGTTCAGTTCCACCGATCGGCTCCGGTTTCCGCTTGTCATAATTCTGGCCATATAATTCCCGCTGCCGTTAACCGGATAGTCCGTATAGCCATAACCGGAGCGTCTGCTTTTTGTATCCAGTATATATTTTTCACCGCAACTGCCTTTTACAACCACATTGCCACCTCCTCATGACATCTCATCGCGTGACTGTTCATATAATATCGCGCTGACTATGGCCATAACCCCGAAAAAGCCAAACAACGCGGCGCACAGCGCCGTCTTACTGCCGCGGTCTCTCATATCCTGCAACGCCGACACGCTTCGAATTACCTGATACACCGCCGCCGTAATCAGCACAGTCACCGTCATACCGGCTATAAGCGAAACCAATTTGAGAACGGAATCAATCCCCCGCTTTTGCAAATACGCTTTCGGCCCGCCGTCCGTAAGCACACCCAAAATCCACCCGCTCAGAACGGCAGCCGCGGCCGCCACCTGGACAATTCCCAGTATCACCGTCCGAACTCCCAAATATTTCTGAAGGCAGAAAAGGAAAAAAGAGACCGCCAGCGCCGCAAAATAACCGATGGCGATCTTATGTACGGAAAACGCAAATGCACCCCGCGGCGTTTCTTCCCGGATCCTGCAGTCCGCTTCCTGTATCGCAGCAGCGGTCTCCCGCTCCAAAGCCGCGGCTGCCGCTTCATCCATCCGTTTTTTTACCGCACGCGCCGTTTCGCCGGCTGCGCCGCCAGCGCCGTCCGCCGCAAATGCCTCCAGCCCCCACCGCCGATACGCCTTCTCATCCGCAGGCGAAAACCACGCCGGGTCAAAGACATCCCAAAACAGCATATCCGCGTAGCGCCGATACGATTCTCCGTATACGGACTTATGCCGGTCAAGCAATTCCGCCGTTCTCTCTGCCTTTTCACGCGTCTGTGTCAATCCGGCGGCGCCGGCGGCGCTTCGCATTTCCTTCTCCGTAATCTCCCATAATAAGGCTTTGTGAACGTTCCCCACCGCACAATTTTCGCCGCATTCTTTGAAATATTCCATAACATCATTCAGCGTCTGCAGCCTTGACGGCAGAAGCATTTCTTCATAATAAGCTCTGGCATATGCGGCGTCCCGTTCCAGCAGCGTCGCAAGCAATGCGTTATGTTCCCTGCGGTCGCTTTGATATTGTTCCCAGAGCAGCCTGTATCCCGTCTTTTTTTCCGCCCCAAGAATCTGACCAACATAAAACATTCGATACGCTTTACGCAAAGCCATATCCGCGCTGTGCCGCACATATTCGCCCGTCTGCTTCGCCAGTTCCGCATTCCGCTCTGACAGGATGAAGCCTTCGATCGCTTCCAACAATTGCGCCAGATATGCGTCCGCAGCCCTGCATCTTTTTCGCGGAAGTCTCATAAAAGATGCCAAAAGCGCAACCGCCGCATCTTTGTCAATGACTTTGCGTAAGTCGTTTTTTAATCTTGCCTGAAAACCATGCTCCACGATTTCACAGTTCATGTCCCGCAGCGGCACATCGAACGTCTCATCGATAAAATCCGCCACCGTGCGCAGCACTTTCTGCCGGATGTCATTTGGCATACTGTAAAGCTGCGTGAACCGATACTGTTCCAACCCTCTCTTATCACACCGGTATTTTCCGGTCGCAAGATCAAAGTAATTATTTCCTTCCGTCTGATCGGAAAAAAAGACTTTGGTTCTGCCGCTCTTATAAGAGAAAAACGTCAGCTTAACGCGCAGATGAAAGGGCAGTCCGCACAGAATCAGATACACCACCTCCCGGCAGATCTCTCCATACGCCGCTAAAGGCGCATCCGTTCTGATACACAGCGGATCCTGCAGCTCCTCCAGCGCACAGGTCGCCCCGATCAGAAGCCGTCTGTAGTCCTCCGAAGAAAATCCGTATTTTTTGATCAAAAAATCAAAATTCATGGAACTGTGCGGGATCTCCCGCACGACCGGAAACGACCGCACAGACGCGTCGTCCTCCGTCAGAAACGTCTTTTCGTTTACGCCCAGAAACTGCGCCGCATCCCGGCAGAGCGCATAATAATCCGTCAGATTAAAGCAATATCCATGTGTAAAAGAGACTCCTCTGGCGTCTGTTATACCGGTGGCCGCCGTTTCATAGTTGATATGCATATAGTACAAAAAGCGGTCATAGGCAAATACGCCGACGGCATTCCCGGGTACACTCCGATTCGCTAATTCCGCCAGACTGCCGGCCAACCCGCCGAATCCCTCTTTTGCCACCTGAGACATATCTTCGGAAGACGCCACAAGTCTCCAGCCCGCGCCCTCGCCCTGCTTTCCTCTCCTGGTATAAGCAGCCTGATACAGATTCATTTTCCAGCCCCTACCCTTTCTTCGCGGCCCGCCTTACCGGGGTGAGAATCCCCATCCGGTACAAAAGCCAAAGCAGCGGTTCCTCCACTCTTATTGCCTGCGGCGGTGTATCCATCTGGTAACGCTTTTTCTCTCCCTCGCCGGAAATCTTCCTTGGTTTCCCGTTCAAAGCCGAAATTGCAAAATAAGAATGTAGCGGGAAAAACTGTTGCAGACTATTGTCCAATAATGTTCCCGTCATCCCCGTCTTCAACAGCAGTCTCACGCTCGCGTCGGTTCCTCTCCAGTCGTCATAGGGAAATCCTTTCCCCATATATGCGCTATATTCAATATTGCGAAAAACAGAGGAAGACGCTTCCAGAATCCCTCTCCCCGCCAGCCCGCCGCTTTTCAGCAGATCGCTTTTCGACAATGCCAGCGCCAGCGGAATCGTCGCCTTCCCGTCCGCATTATCTGCCGACACAAAAGCGGTACACATGGCCTCAATAACCCGGTCGGGGCTATAGATCGTATTCTCCTCCGCATCATCCTCCGTCGCCCAGGGAAACAGGTCCGTAAACTGTCCGGGATCTACAATCATCAAAATCCCGTCCGCATTCCTGATAAACGGCCCGTATTTTTCCATCTGCTGCGCTTCAACGCAGTTTTCACCTGCAATATCATAAAAAACAAGTGTGTACATACTTCCGTCGCAGTTGTTTTTTACATTGATGGAGACAGGCGGTGTAAGCTTGGAAGGCAACGTTCCGATCGGCAGCTCGCCTCCCTTTTGAATTCCATACTGCCGGATAAAGTCTTCCATCTCCGGGCACCGCCCCGCTGTCGTCAGACCAGCCTGAAACAGAACCCGTTTCATATTTTGCAAAAGCTGAGACAGATACACGGTTTTCCCAGAACTGGTAATGCCCACCACCGGAATATATTTAATGGGATATTTTCCGAATTCAAACGGCAGTCTGTTATGGCAGTGCGGGCATATCCGCACATTGGAATGCCTGCCCTCGGTATCGATTACCTCGTGGATAAATCCGTTCTGATCTTTCAGAAACTGAAGTTCGCCGTCTCTGCATTTTGCATTGGTCAAAAAACGGTCGTCAAAGGGGCTGATCACCGGATGTCTCTCATATGTCCTTCTTTTCTCTCCATCTTCCGGTTTGCTGCCGGGATACCGTCTCCAGAACGCTTCATACAGGGGATCGGCCGCCATCAGATACGGCTTTTTCCGTTCTCCCTCCGCTTCCGACAACTCGTCCAGATCCTGCGGCGTATAAGCTGTCATAGAGCGGAATGCAACCCCCTTTGCCATTATATTCTCAAAACAGTACGGACACCGAAACGATACTTCACTGTAGTCACGCCGCATATTTTTCCCGGCGGCTCTGCCGCTTTTTTTCGTATTATTACCGCCTGCCGCCCTGAACATCTGATTCCATATCCCCATATTATTCACCCTGTACCCTATAATATTTTTTACAATGATCCGCAGCCCGCACACAGACCGACGCAGCCTTCGGAACCGCAATGGCCAAATACCGTCCCATGCAGGACGCCGGCAGCGGATACCCCATGCCCACAGTATCGATATAGTACTCCAGCGCCCCGTCCATATACCCCTGCAGATACGGGATATGCAGGACACATATTTTCTCTCTTGAAAATATCTGCCGTTTATACCGTATCTCCGGTCTCACGCTGACCGGTATGTACTGCGTGTTATTCTCCGGCGCAGATGCGGGATAAATATGCAAAACCGTGCAGAGCTTATCATATACCGCCGCAAATACGCTGATCTCATAGGGAATTCCCCGCCGGATCTCCGCGGCCGGAATCGTCCACACATAGCTACTCTTTGCAAATCTTGTTTCCCGCAACAGAAAAACCTTTACCGTCTCATCGGCAGACATATAGATTTTCCCGCCGTCTCCTGCGACGGCCGCCGCGTCGTCCATCCCGTTTTGTTCCATCCCATATATCAGATCCGTAAGTTCCGCCTGCCGTCCGCCGTCATACAGCACGACAAGAAAATGCGTTCCTCTTTTATATCTCCATTCCAGATTGGTTTCCCTGCCTGCGCGCCGTATCGTCAGATCTTCGATCTGATATTCCCGGTCAAAACCCGCTATTTCCATTTCATTTTCTCTCCCATCAGTCCAAACGTATGCTTTCCGGCCTTGTGACCATATATATCTCAATCTGTTCGATGCAGTCGGTGCGATTCAAATCAAACAGTTGGAACTGTTGTCCATAGCCGTCCCGCTGTTCCAGATGCTTCGCATAATCTGCCGTATTGTGCACCATGTAAAAGCAGTCTGTCCTATCTGCCACAGAAAATTTATTCCGCAGTCTCATACTTCCATTCAGCGCTTTCTGCAATTCGGCGCCCACATACGCATACTGCTGGCTGGCCGTCATATTGCGCATGCGAATCCCCCGTTCTTTTTCAAAATCATACCGGTAAATATCCGCTTCGATCAGTTCCGCAAACACCGTCTCCACCGCTTTCAGCAGATCTTCCTCCCGATGCCGCACATCGAATACCGACGCCAGCATGGTATCCCGGCTATCGGAAAGCCGCCGTTCCACATATCGCTTCGCCTCGTCCGTATAAAACCGCGCAATCGAATCGTCCACAGACGCCGTCACATACCCCTCCTGTTTTACTTCATTTTCACAGCGCTCATATAAATTCCCAAACTCCCGTGCCTGCTCCAGAAAATCCGTAAATTCCTCCGTGAAAATTTGCTTTATCTTCTCATAAAAAATGCGCTTCCCCGCATACACGGCTTCCGCATACAGGGAATTCTCATATGTATTTTGTTCCAGCCTGCCGTCTGTGCGCAGTTCTTCCAGCAAAAGTTTCTTTATCGTATCGGCCTGCGCCGCCAGCTTTCTGGCCTCGCCATATGGGAAGGTTTGATACAGGAGTTCCCTGACGTTTCCTCTGATTGCATCAATCTCGTCCTTATCCGCTATCAATGCTTTCACCGTGTCGGTATACCTGCGCCGCTTCAACAAACGCCAGGCATCCGTCATGCACGCGCTCATATCTTCCTGCGCAATTCGCCCCGCTCTGCGCGCCTTTTTCAGCTCTTCCGCGGACCCAAACGGCAGATAACACAAAGCGGCGGCGGGTGGAAATCTCTTTTCCAGCTTTTCCCGAAAGATCTCTTCCGCAAAGGCAAATCCGTTTGTCGCCTGTATCCCCAAACGTTCCCGAATGTCTTTCACGGATAGTTCCCCTTCGTACCGTTCTTCTTCCCGGGCGCGCATTTCACACAGCAGCGCTTCCAGCGATACCATGGCGATTGCCTCCACCGGTTTGGTCACTAACGCATATGCCGCCGTCCTGATCCCACCGTATATCCGCTGCCTGTTAATCTCTACGCTGCCGCCCAGCAATACAATATCCGCGATCAGCCTGTAATTTTGCCAGATCCGGTCTTCTCCCAGAATCGAACCGAAATCCAGAAAATTACTCAGCAGATACAACGTGCCGCACTTTTCCTTTTTTTTATCTTCCCTTATTTTTTTATAAATATATTGCCAGACGGCTTCCGATTTTTTATTTCCATCTTCCTGCTTCGTCTGATCAATCATCAGATAAAATGTCTTCAGATCGACGGTCGGCAGGCCGCTTCCCAGATCCAGAAACAGATCGTAATAAGCCGCCGCGTCCGGCTCTGTGGCGGACATGATAAATTCCATTTTGATATAACTTTTATTAGCAAAAATACCGTCCGGTAATTGCAGCATTGCCGTGACCGCCCGGCTGACCGCCTCCACGGGGCTACCCTGTATTGTCCGCCATCGATACGCCCCGTTTTTTCCGCCATCCGTCAGGCCGGCGCATTCCCATCCCGCGCTGTTTTTTATGATATTGACATACTGAAGGAATCGGGCATTGCGCCAGTTTTGTTCCAGTGTGTCCCGCAGCGTACCGATATGCGGTCTGCACTTTTCCCCCATCACAATCAGCACCGTCGGGTAAAGGGCCGTATGATCTCCTGTTTTGCCACCCTGAAACCTTTGCAATTGTTCCAGACAACGCTGCAGCAATTCTCTGCCGCCACAGTATGCTTTTTCGTTTTTCATAACGCCATGCTCCCTTTCTGCCGCGCCGTATCCCTGTCACTTTATTCCATCGCCAGCCGAAATGCCTGCAGGGATTTCATAAATTCTCCGTAAAAATTCTCCAGTTCCATATGAAGCGGGCTCGTTTCATCATACAGAATCATGTATCTGGCACTC
>CATLGN010000085.1 GCA_949935685.1 uncultured Lachnospiraceae bacterium
CGCTGTGCTATTCGGCGAAGAAGGTAAGAGAACTGGAGCAGCCGGAAAAGATTCCGGTTATGGGTGTGATGGGCGCCTTTGTGTTTGCGGCGCAGATGATCAACTTTACGATACCGGGTACGGGATCTTCGGGGCATCTGTGCGGCGGGATGCTGTTGTCGGCGGTATTGGGACCGGAGGCGGGATTTCTGACGCTGGCGGGCGTATTGCTGATTCAGTGTCTTTTGTTTGCCGACGGGGGTCTGCTGGCTCTGGGAGCCAATATTTGGAATATGGCCTTTTACGGCTGTTTTATCGGCGGTATGGTGATCTGGAAAATGATGTTGAAACGGGGAGTGTCCCGGCGGCGGCTGATAGCGGCTTCGATTGCCGGCTGCGTTTTGTCGCTGCAGTTGGGCGCTTTTTCGGTCGTGCTGGAAACGCTGGCATCCGGGGTTACGGAATTGCCTGCGGGGATTTTTCTGGCAGCCATGCAGCCAATCCATCTGGCGATCGGTCTGGTGGAAGGGGTGATTACCGCCTCGGTGCTTGTCTTTCTGTATGAAGCGCGGCCTTCGCTGCTGTGGGGCGCAGACATACCGGGTACGGGAGCGGCCCGGCTGCGGGTACAGACGCCGGAACGGGAGCGGCTGAGCCTGAAACAGACGCTGGCGGCACTGACCGCAGCGGCATTTGTGATCGGCGGCCTGCTGTCGCTGGCGGCTTCCGCATATCCCGACGGGCTCGAATGGTCGATGGAGCGGGTGGCGGGCACAACGGAGCTTGCCGCGTCCGGTGCGGTATATGAGACGGCGGCAGAAATGCAGGAGAAGACGGCGCTGTTTCCCGACTATGGATTCCGGGAAAGCGAATCGGCTGCGGGGACATCGTTTTCCGGCATTGTTGGCGGCGCGGTTGTGATTGGGTTATGCGCGGCCGGCTGCTATGTTCTGCGCTTTTTCCGAAAGAAGGCCGGATAATGGACAGACTGCAGGAAGCGATTGCCGCGCTGCATGCGGTGGATGCCAGGCGCAGCGAGAGCCGGATCGATCCGGCCGCGCGGCTGATCGTCTGTATGGCGTTTTCGCTGACAACGGTTTCTTTCGGGAAATATGATTTTTGCGGATTGATGGGAATGTCTCTGTTTTTGGTGATAACGGCGATATGGGAAAATATTTCCGTCTGGAAGGGGCTGTGTCGGCTGCGGTATATTTTGGCGGCTGTCGCTCTGCTTGGAAGCGCCAATCTGTTTTATGACAGAAATGTTATATTTTATCTGGGCGGCCTGCCGGTGACAGGCGGCCTGCTGTCTGCGCTGACGCTGTGCAGTAAGGGGATATTTACCGTTTTGGCCGCATATTTTCTGCTATACCTGATCGGAATGCCAGGGATCTGCCGGGCGCTGCGCAGACTGGGGATTCCCGGGGGCGCGGTGACGGTGCTGCTGTTGACATGGCGGTATCTGATCGTTCTCTTAAAGGAAGTCCGCAGAATGTGGCAGGCATATGGGATGCGTGCGCCGGGACAGCGCGGCGTGCGGATGCGCGCCTGGGGTTCGTTTGCCGGTCTTCTGTTGCTGCGGAGTATGGACAGGGCGGAGACTGTGTACCAGAGTATGCTGCTGCGGGGATATGACGGCGAAGCTTTGCGGGAGCCGGCGGGCAGGGCTGCGTCGGGCCGCAGTATTTTATATGTGGCCGCCTGGCTGTGCGTTTTTATTTTCCTGCGGTGGATTCCGCTCTTTCGGCTGGCCGGTCGTTTGTTCTTATCGTAAAAAACAGCAGGGAGGGAACCGTATGTCTGTGATCAAAGCGGAGCATCTGACATTTTCCTATGACGGGGCGGAGGAAGTGCTTTCCGATGTCAGTTTTGCGCTCGAACCGGAAGAAACCGTGGGCCTGATCGGTGCGAACGGCGTCGGGAAATCCACACTATTGAAAATACTGGTCGGTCTGCTGCCCGGGTACCGGGGAACCGTGGAAGTGGGCGGACTGACAGTGGATAAGAAGCATATCCGTCAGATTCGGGAATTGGCCGGTTATGTGTTTCAGGATTCGGACAGTCAGCTTTTTCTTTCCACGGTATATGAAGATGTGGCTTTCGGCCCCCGCAATTACGGGTATGCGGAAGCGGAAGTTGACAGGCGGGTGATGGATGCGCTGCGGCAGGTACATATGGAAGGACTGCGGGACCGGCAGATATACCGGATGAGCGGCGGCCAGAAAAAGCTGGCTTCCATCGCCACGATTCTGTCGATGGAGCCGCAGATCATATTGTTGGATGAACCGTCCGGCGCATTGGATCCGCGCAATCGGAAAAACCTTATCCGGGTTATCCGGGAGATGAAGGGCACGAAAATCATTGCCTCGCACGATCTGGATATGGTCTGGGATACGTGTGAGCGGACACTGCTGTTGTCCGGCGGGAGGTTGATACGGGACGGCAGGACAAAAGAGATATTGGCGGACGAGGCGCTGCTGCAGACACACGGGCTGGAGCTTCCGCTGTCGCTTTCGCACGGATAATCGGAAAAGGAGGGAACGGTTATGGAGTATCGGAGACTGGGAAAAACCGGCTATATGGTCAGCGAGATTGGGATGGGTTGTGAAGGGTTTGTGGAGAAGCCCTATGAGCAGGTAAAGGCTTTTATCGATCTCATGGAACAGGCGGGCGTAAACTGCATCGATCTGTATGCGCCGAATCCGCAGATGCGCTCCAACCTGGGCCGGGCGCTTGCCGGCCGCAGAGACAAATTTATTCTGCAGGCGCATCTGTGCACGATCTGGAAAGACGGACAATACAAGCGCACGAGGGATTTGCAGGAGGTAAAAGAGAGTTTTGCGGATCAACTGGATCGTCTGGGAACGGACCATGTGGAGATTGGGATGATTCATTATGTGGATTCCGTGGAAGACTGGAAACAGGTGAAGGACGGTTCGGTGATGGCGTATGCGCAGGAGCTGAAAACGGCCGGAGTGATCGGATGCATTGGGCTTTCCAGTCACAATCCGCAGGCTGCGCAGGCCGCCGTGGAGAGCGGGCTGATCGACGTATTGATGTTCAGTGTGAATCCCTGCTACGATCTGCTTCCCGCCAGTGAGGATGTGGAAGAATTGTGGAATGAAAAAAATTATGCGCGCCCGCTTCTGAATATGGACCCGGAGCGGCAGAAGCTGTATGAGACATGCCAGCGTCTGGGCGTGGGTATCACAGTGATGAAAGCGTTCGGCGGCGGTGATCTGCTGAACGGGGAACTGTCCCCGGCCGGCAGGGAACTGACGGCGTTTCAGTGTATCGGCTATGCGCTGGACCGGCCGGCGGTGGCCTCGGTGCTGGCGGGCGCCCGGACAATCGAAGATCTGCGGACGAGCATTGCCTATGAGAATGCCGCCAGAGAGGAACGGGATTACGGCGCCGCGCTGGCCGCGCTGCCGAAAATCAGTTGGAAAGGACATTGCATGTATTGCGGGCACTGTGCGCCCTGCCCGAAAGGCATCGATGTGGCCGCGGTGACGAAATTTTTGAATCTTGTAACTGCCCAGGGAGAGGTGCCGGAAACGGTCAGGGAACACTATGGCCTGCTGGCCCATAAGGCCGGGGAGTGCATCGCCTGCGGCGCTTGCGAAAAACGCTGCCCGTTCCAGGTGGCGGTGATAGAGAATATGAAGAAGGCGGCGGAAGTTTTTGCAGTTTCGTGAAAGAAGGTGATGTGATGAAAATAGATTTTCTGGAACTGACACATTTTAGAAATATACAAAAGCAAAAAATCACATTTCAGGATAAAAACTTTGTTGTCCTGATCGGGGATAACGGGAGTGGAAAAACATCGATACTGGAAGCAATTACAAAAGCTTTTGTACCGGCATTGCGGGTTGTCAACAGTGAAGCGGTAAAAGAATGTGATCTGACAAACAGTGATATTCAATGCGGCGCTGCGGGCACATCGGTGACAATAGGAATTACATTGGATGGCGGGCAGTATGTATGGACAAACAGAAGAAGATTTTCAGCACAGACACCGTATGAAAATGCAATGGAACAGCGGAACGATCTAAAGGAATTAAAAGGAAAATATACGGAGTGTGTGGAGAAAAGAAGGCTGCCATTGGTACTTTATTATGGAACGGACAGGATTATTCGGAAGGTGCCGCAGCGCGGACATATAAAAGATTTTAAAGTGACAGATGCGCTTCGCAACTGCTTTGACAATGAAAATTATTTTCGGGATTTCTATGACTGGTTTAAAACGGAAGAGGACATAGAACTAAGAGGTTTCAGAGAAAATTCCAATTTTAAAAATCCGAAATTAAACTGTGTTCGGACAGCCCTGGAAAGAATGATTAAAGGATATACGAATCTGAGAATTGAACTGGCGCCGTCAAGGATGCTTTTGACTAATGCGGAAGGTCTTGATCTGCAGGTCGATCAACTGAGCGGTGGATATAAAGCGGTTTTATCCGTTGTGGCTGATATTGCAAAGCGAATGTCTCTCGCCAATCCGGACTCATCGAATCCGTTAGAAGAAGAAGCCGTCATTTTGATTGATGAATTGGATTTACACCTTCACCCGAGGTGGCAAAAGACGATTGTGGAAGATTTAAAAAGAACATTTCCCAATTGTCAGTTTATTATCTCCACGCATTCCCCGTTTATTATTCAGTCGTTAGATGCGGGAGAACTGTTTGATATTAGTACTATGCAGTATGCGTCAGAATCAGAATGTGGAAATTATAACGGTTGGAGCATTGATGTGATTCAGGAGCGTAAGATGGGGGTGTCTCCCAGAACGCCGGCGTTTCATAATTATCTGGAAGCTTTTTCGAGTGCGGTGGATGAGGAAAATGTTGGTGAGGCAAAAAGACTTTATCGTGAACTGAAAAAGATGGTAGATCCCGGGAGCCATGAAAACAGGATTTTAGATCTGGATATGGAGATGATAGAAACGAATGATAAAGCTTGAAAGAGAAGGATGTCCGAAGGAGCTTACGCGAGAGGTCCGTGAAGAGTTGACCAGGCTGTATGCCGAAAATAAAGACCGGGACGTGTGGAATTCTCCTAAAATTAAAAAACCGTTGAAAGATGCACTGTTGCGGATGACGCGAGGTAAGTGTGCTTATTGTGAGTGCAGACTTAACATAGAATCGAAGGATGTTACAATCGATCATTTTCTGCCCAAGTCTACGCATCCCAATGAAGTAGTGCAATGGGAAAATTTATTTCCTGCATGTCTGCGCTGCAACAGGGAAAAGAAAGATTATGAAAAACGGATTGTCAATCCCTGTGAGGACAGGCCGCAGGATTACATTGGATTGGATGTGAGAAACCGATATTTTCTGCGAGGCATTGATCGGGACGGCGTTGGTAAAAATACGACAACCGCGATTAAGCTGAATGATATTCGGAGAGTGATGGTTCCAAGGATGATCGAATGGGAGGAAATTCGTCAGAGACTGGAAGAAATTTCAGATGATATGCAAAAAGATGGATATAAAACAAAATATAGAAACAGAATAGAGGTTCTTATGGGGAAATGTCTGCCGGATGCTTCTTATGCGGCGGTTAAGGCGACCAATATGCTCGATGATGACTGCTATCAAAAGATAAAAAACTTTCTGAAAGATATGGGAAAATGGACGGACAAGCTGGAGATATTGGAACAGGAGATGAAATCCGTCTCTTTTGTGTGGATACGGATGGTATAAATATGAAAGACTGATGTGCGACTCCGGAAGAACAGGCGGCTCATCAGTCTTTGTTTTTAGCTATATCAATAGTATATCCGAACTTATTCCGCAACAGCAGTATCCCCGGGAACGCTGCCGTCGAGATTTTCTCTTGTCTTTACATAAGATTTGATCTCCGAATCTTCCGTATAGCCCTGTTCTGTCAGAAATGTCTCAAACTCCGTTATTTCTTCCTGTGTCCACAATGCGTAGTTGAAATTGGCGTCCTGTATGATTTCTTCCAGAGACATCGTTTCATAAGCCGTCATACAATCTTTGAAATTGGAAATGCCGGCGCGCGTTTCTTCCAGTGCCGCAATGTCTTCTTCCGTGGCGGCGGTAAAGGACATTGCCGATACCTGCGGCGGAATGGACATGGTCATCATGGGCGCTACCGTAAATACATAGGTTTTGCCGACCTGAATCTCATCCTGTGCCTGCTCCGCCAATGTGTCGTCCAAATGGATTTCAATAATGCCGGAATAATTTTCTGCGGTAGCCGTATTGCCGATTATCGTATAACCGTCTGTCGTTATAACATCGGTAATATCAACCGTAAATATCATGTCTTCCTGTTCCTGCGCCGTTTCTGTTTCCTCTGTTGCCGCTTCTGCTGTTTCTTCTGCCTCTGTGCTTTCGGTTTCCTGTGCCGTTTCGGTTTCTGCCGCTGTCGTTTCCTGCGCGGGAACCTCATTTGTATTGCCTGCCGCCCCGCAGCCTGTAAACACTACGGATAATAACAGAGCCATCAAAATTGCCTTTTTTTTCATTTTTTTACCTCCCTTGTGTGATCGTTACGATTATACTGCCTTTGCGGGGAATTGGCAAGAGAGAAAAAATGGCAGGGGTGGACAGACGCAGGAATGGCAGAGCAGGATAAACGTATGGGTAAATAAATTGGGAATATACTATATGTGGGGACAAATACGAAAAGAGCCTGCAAAAATCATCTTGACAGATACCCCTATGGGGTATAGTATAGAGGCACAAACGGAAAGGATAACAGAGCGATGCAGGAAACGGAAAGTGTAAAAGAACATGACGGAACGGAAGAAGCGTGCTGCCACAGGACGAAAGAACGGACGGAACAGGAGTATAAAAGTCTGCTCAATCGTCTGAACCGTATCGAAGGGCAGGTAAGGGGAATCCGGGGGATGCTGGAGCGGAATGC